>CAMKMS010000019.1 GCA_946413985.1 uncultured Mycoplasmatota bacterium | reverse complement strand
TTAATTTGCTTATTAATATCATCTAAAGTCTTAATATTTATTGTATATTTAGTTAGTCTACTTGCAAGTTTAATATTGATACCTTTTTTACCAATAGCTAAACTTAAATTTTCATCATCAGCAATAACTAATGCTTCTTTTTTCTTTTCATCTGTAATACTTACATTTAAGTTCTTAGCCGGACTAAGTGCATTAGCAATAAATTCTTCTGGATCTATTGAGTATGCTATTAAATCAACTTTTTCTCCTCCAAGTTCATTTATTATATTAGCAATTCTTCTTCCTTTTTCTCCAATACAACTTCCAATTGGATCTACATTTGGATTAGTAGATGCAACTGCAACTTTACTTCTAACTCCAGCTTCTCTTGCAACACCCCTTAATTCTAAAGTACCATCTGCAAATTCTGGAATTTCATGTTCAAATAATCTTTTAACAAATCCATAATTCTTTCTTGATACTAAAATAAGTGGTCCTTTAGGAGTAGATTCAATTTTAGTAATATATACTTTAATACTATCTCCCATAGTTAATTTTTCACCAGGAATAAGTTCATTCTTAGATAGAATTCCTCTTGCTTTGCCTAAATCAACATAATAATTTTTAGCATCTTCCATAGCAAGGAATCCAACCATTAACTCGTCTTGCTTATCTTCAAATTCACTCATTATTTTATCACGTTCAGCTTCTCTAATTTTTTGAAGTACTACTTGTTTTGCAACACTAATTGCTACTCTACCAAAATCATGTGGAGTTACTTCTTCTAATATTTCATCTCCAACTTGATAATCCTTATTGATTTCTTTTGCATCAGATATAGTCATTTCATTTAAATAATCATGTTTAACTTTAACTTCTCCTGTTTCAGGATCTATTTCATCATCATCTTCACTATAATCATCAACAATAGTAGTTACTTTAAATACTTTGATATCTCCAGTATTTCTATCAATTAAAACACGAGAAGTATAATCTGCTTTTGAATTTTTTCTAAATGCTGCTGCTAGTGCTGATTCCATTGCTTCAATTACAACATTTTCATCAATTCCTTTTTCTTTAACAATGAAATCTAAAGCTTTTTTAAACTCTTCCCCATTTACCTCTTTTTGTTCTTCTTTAACTTTTTTAGTTCTCATCTTCACTCACTCCCTTGCTTCCTACATCTAAAACATAATCTTCTAGTTCTAAATCTAACTTATCTATAATAGGATTTACAATATGTGTTGCTTTAACACACAAATCCATATCAACACCATTTTCACTATCAATAGTAACAAATAATGTTTTTTGTCCATCTTCCTTCCCTAAATGAACCCCAACTAATTCAATATTCTCTTTTTCTAGAGCATCTTTTAGGGCCTTAGCAACTTTTTCTTCCATAAATACCTCCTTATCAAATTAAAGAGTGGGTTTTGCCCACTCCTCGTTGTCAGTTGTATTATAACATATCATTTTTTCTAATACAAGGAATTTTTAAATAATTAAAACTTTTTATATATACTCATTAATCCTTCATTATTATTTAGAAATTCTGGGATTTGACTGAATACATAATCATCCCAAATATTAGCATCTACTAAATATATAGATTTACTTCCAATGATAAATGTCCATTCAACTTGTTTTATTTCACTTAGCTCTTCACTTAACAATTTTACTATTTCAATTACTGACTTAAATTTTGGTATTTCAAATCCATCAAAACTTTTCCCATAATTTCTTCCTTTTTCATCTTTGAAATTACCTTTAATACATCCACTATTAATATCAATATATCCACTGATTATTTCTTTATTATCTTTGAATTTAAGTGTTGAAGATACTATATTAGCGCCATTATGATAAACACTTACAACATTTATAAAAACCAAAGAAGATATCTTACTTAATTGTTTGTGCTGAGTAATCTTTTTTTCAATTAAATAGTCCTTATTATTTTTCATATCTTCTTCTAAAAATGCTGGACTTCTATAATCACTATTATTATATTCTTTATATGTTGTGATAAAACTACCTATAGTACTTCTACCTATAATAGTCTTATTTTCAATAATAAAATCTTCTATTTGTTTAAAACTCATATTATTTATATTATTGACATCTCTTTTTAAATAATTTTTAAATTTTAAATTGAATTTTTCTTTATTATTAATAGTACTTGTTAAATGTTTGTTAACTAATTTATCATTTAAATAATTATATCTTCTTTTAGAAATAAAAGTATTTCTTTTAGATTCACTTAAATTATAGAATTCAAATATTCTATACTCATTACTAGTAATACCATATCTAATTTTACACCAAATAATATCCCAAAATAAAACTAAAACTAACTCATTTGTTTTAAGTGAAATATAGTTAATATTTTTATTAAAAACACTCAAATTTTTTATCACTCTTTTATATGCTTTTTTTATTGAATCCATTTTTTCCCACCTGATTCACTTATATTATATATTTTTTATAAGAAAATATCAATTTTTTTAAAGTTTTTAATAATATTGTTTGACTATAAATAAATATTCTAATATAATATAGCACTTGTAAAGGGGATTTTTTTATGGAAGAAGATAAAGAGATTTGTACTATTATATTTGAAAGAAAAAAGATTGTAAGTGATGATACTTCTACTATTTATGAGTATACTCCAATTGAAGTTGTAGATGGAACTTTAATATCTGTAAATGGAAATAAAACTTTTGTTTCAAAACATGTTAAATCACTAAAAGGTGTAGAAAATGATAATATTAATGAAGAAATAAGAGCATATGAATTTCCCTTAATGACAGACACATCTAGTTTATCTGATCAATATGTATATGCTTTTCCAATTATACTTGATGAAAATAATAAAAAAAGAATACAAAATCTAAAAAAAGAAATGTCATCAGTATTAGAAGATATTTACAACTACAAAATTATTCATGCAGTTAATAAAGAAGATAATTTTAATAAAGTATTATTAATGTGGGATAATAATAAAATATCTGTTGATCCAACTAATTATTATGATTTATTTAATTTAATATATGGAATTACAATGGATAGAATTGATGAAGTATCAAGAGGATATAAAAGACAGGACAAAAATGAAGAAACATCTAAAGAAGAAAATCCTAAAGAAGTAAGAATAAAAGAAAATGAAATATTGTATTCAGATGAAATATATGAAAAAGTAAGTAAAACAGTTATATCTCAAGATGAGCAAATAAAAGCTATTGCTGCTTCTATTGCAGAAAACTCAAGAGTTAAATCTCCAGACTTAAAAACCACGCTCTTATTATGTGGTCCATCTGGTGTTGGAAAAACTGAAATTTTTAGATCAATTAGAGATAATTTTGGCATTCCTGTTTCAATAGAAGATGCTAATGAGTATACGGTAGCTGGTTTCAAAGGAAAAGATACTATTGAGATATTAGCTCATTTAATAAAAAACTCAAATGGTGACTTAGAAAAAGCAAAACATGGAATAATTGTAGTAGATGAAATAGATAAAAAAATATCTCAAAACGCAGATCATGAAATATATACTTCTGCTGTGCTAGATTCATTATTAAAAATGATAGAAGGTCATGTATACAATGTTCCACTTCAAAGAGGTGTTGAAGTTCAATTTAATACTTCTGGGTTAACTTTTGCATTCTTAGGTGCATTTTCAGGAATAGATAAATATGTTAAATCTAAAACTACTATGGGATTTGTAACGCAAGAACAAATACAAGATAATGATGATGTTAACAAATTATACAATGATACAACTCTAAAAAAATATGGGCTAAAGCCAGAGTTTATTGGTAGATGTGATTTGATAGTTGCTCTTAATAATTTGGCAATTGAAGACTTAATAAAAATAATTAAAACCTCAAATAAGAGTCAACTACTACTTTATAAATACTTATTTAACGATATTGGTATTGATTTTATATATGATGAAAAAACAATTGAAGCAATAGCTAAAAAAGCAAATGAATTAGGAGTTGGTGCAAGAAGTATTAAAAAGATAGTTAAAAATGCTCTTGCTCTTGCAAGATTTGAAATATTTTCAAGAAACAATTATAAAGAGTTGATTATTTCTCCTGAAACAATTGAAGATAATCATGCATATATTTTAAGATAACAATTCATCAATACTAACAATACTATATCCCCTACTTTTTATATATTTAATAGTAGCTGATAATTCATTCAAATTAAACTTATTTTCCTTGATAAAGTATATTTGTCCTTTATCAAGGTTTTTTTTAATGTTTAAAAGCAAATTATTAGAAATATAATTCTTTATTTTAATACTATTAATGCCTTCTTTTGCGCAATACTCTATTACATCAAACGAATTATATTTAACACAATAAAAATTAGATATTTTCTTTTTAAAGTTTTTAATATTATTATTACTTGTTTTTAATAATATATTTTCTTTATATGATAGTTTATCAAAATCATTATTACTTACTAATATATTTAATTTAACATTTTCTATATTTGATATTTCTATCATTTCCTCATAGTTATCCATATTATTAATATCAATGACAAATGAAATATTATTGTTTACTTTATTAGATGAAATAATATATTTATTTTTATTATCATCTTTATTTAATATACATTTATCTTTTTTAAACTCAATTAAATCTTCTTTAAATCCAATACCTTTCATATTTGAATAACTTTTATTTACATCAACACTAATACCACTTAAACCAATAATTATTCCTTCATCATTTATTTCACCTTCAATACATTTTTTATTATTAACATTTGCATAATCATTAATTGAAGCTAAAATTGTATTATTATATTCTGATAATTCAATTACTTTATCCGTGTAATAAAAACTAAAAATAGTAAAAATAATAATACCAATATATTTTAAATAATTTTTCATATTACAATATATGAAAAAAGATATAAATTAGTCTACTTTATATCTTCTTTTTAATTCTAAACAATCTTCTTTTATTCTTGGTTTAATATATCTACCATTAATAAAATCTTCACGATTGAATCCCGTTTTTTCTATTGCATCTTCTAAAGATATTTCTTTTCTCATAGTCATTAAATAATTTAGTAATTCTAAAAACTCTTTAGGATTGTTCTTTCTAATCTCACTTAAATGAAACCCAAAATAATAACCAAGTCCATAAATAACATCTACTCTTAAATTATAATTCAAACCTTCTTCATTTTCAGCAACACCATTTTCATATAAATATAATTCTTTACTAAGAAGAGCTTGTCTTATTCTCTTAAACTCATATATTAATGTTGCGACTCTATTATTTGCAAGTACAAGTCCACCATTATAATCTATTTTTTGACTTTTTAAATAATCATAAAAGCCAACTTCAAAAGCAATAGATGGAATCTCTAAAAACAAGTCATCATGTAAAGGTATCTTCTTTTGCTGTGGAAAAAGAAATAATTCACTATCAATTGCATGCCCAAGTTCATGTACAATAGAAGCTGCAGTTAATGTATTATACTTACTATATTTGCTAAAAATGTATCCAGAATAAAGCCATATTAAAGGAACAAAATATCCACCCAAACCTTCTTCAAACATTTCACTATCTGTTTGAATTCTATTATTATCAAAATATGATTTTACTATTCTATAATACTTATCACCATATGTTCTAAAATAAGATAATATTATATCCTTAAAATCATTTTCATTAAATGATTTAACGCTATCTAAGAAACAACAATTTTCAAATTTAATTTTTCTTGAAAATCTATTTAAATGTTTTGCAATACTTTTCAATAATTCTTGATTATCTCGTAATTTACATAAAAACTCTCTTTGTGATTGTAAATTATACTTTTCAAATGACTTTTTATGACTAGTTTTCTTTAATATATCTTTTTCACCTATAATTATTTTTCCACTATTATATGCTAAACTATGGTTTAGTACTATAAAATTATTGTATTCTCTTTGAAGAAAATCCTTATTAGCACTACCAAACTCAATTGAAGTCGCTAGTAAGTCATCTATTAATTGTTCTTCATCTATTTTTATCATTTATTTCCCCCTGATATTTAAATTACTTAATAATACTTTTACCACCCATATATGGTCTTAATACTGCAGGAATGTTAATACTTCCATCTTCATTATAATTATTTTCTATAAATGCTATTAATCCACGAGGAGAAGCAAATACTGTATTATTTAATGTATGAACAAAATATGTTCCATTTTCTCCTTTTGCTCTAATTCCAAGACGTCTTGCTTGAGCATCACCAAGATTAGAACAAGAACCAACTTCAAAGTATTTTTGTTGTCTTGGACTCCATGCTTCAATATCACATGATTTAACTTTTAAATCTGCAAGATCTCCACTACAACACTCAAGTTGCCTTACTGGAATATTTAAATTTCTAAATATTTCAACAGTATATTTCCACATATCTTCATAATATTTCATTGAGTCTTCTGGTTCACATAATACAATCATTTCTTGCTTTTCAAATTGATGAACTCTATATAATCCTCTTTCTTCAAGTCCATGGCTTCCACCTTCTTTTCTAAAACAAGGACTATAAGAAGTCATTTTTATTGGTAAATCTTCTTTTGAAACTATTTGACCTTGAAATTTTCCAATCATAGAATGTTCACTTGTTCCAATTAAATATAAATCTTCACCTTCAATTTTATACATCATAGCTTCCATTTCAGGAAAAGACATAACACCAGTTACAACATCACTATGAATCATAAATGGAGGAATTGCATATGTAAATCCTTTATCAATCATATAATCTCTTCCATATGCTATCATTGCTTCGTGAAGACGAGCTATATCACCAAGTAAATAATAAAATCCTTGTCCACTAGTTCTTCCAGCAGACTCTTTATCCATTCCATTAAGTGCTTCAATAATATCAGCATGATATGGTATTTCATATTTTGGAATGAAAGCTTCTCCAAATCTTTCTACTTCTACATTTTCGCTATCATCTTTTCCTATTGGTACGCTCTCATCTATAATATTTGGTATAACCATCATTATTTTTCTAATTTCTTCTTCAAGAACACTTTCTCTTTCTTCAAGCTCAGTAATCTTATCTTGCATTTCTACTACTTGTTTTTTAGCTTTGTCTGCTTCCTTAATCTTTTTTTCTCTCATTAAAGAACCAATTGAGGATGATAGTTGATTTTTCTCACTTCTTAAATTATCACCTTGATTTTTACATTCACGATATTCTTTATCAAGATCATAAACTTTATCAACAAGTTCTAGTTTTTCATCTTGAAATTTCTTTTTGATATTTTCTTTAACAATATCTTTATTTTCTCTTATTAATTTGATATCAATCATTTCTAACACCTCAATAAATATAATAACATTTTTTTTGATAAATAAAAAGAGAAATAATCCTCTTTTCTTTATTATCCTCTAAAACCAAATATAATAGCTAAAAGGATAAATAATATTAAAATTATAAAAAAATAATTTGATCTTCCATTACAAGAAGCTATCATTTTAATTTTACCTCCTTTATATTAAATAAATGCGCCTAGAATAATAACTAATAATATAAACAATACTAAAGCAAATGCTGCTCCTCCAATACCATTATTTACATTCATTCCACAAGAACCACAAGCAGTATTCATAAAAACATTCCTCCTTTTCTATATTTACACTTTATACTATGATATTATTTGATTATTGTGTATGATAATTACTTGTATTTTAATATTGAATTTGTTATCATAGTAAGAGTTAGGAGGAAATTCATGAAGAAAAAAATATTAATAATAATTGCATGTTTACTATTCATTAGCGGATGTAAAGATGTAAAACTTGAAAATGGAGAAAACGCTATTGTAACATTTAAAGAAGGAGCTATTAGTTCACAAGACCTATATAGTTTATTAAAGAAAAGATATGGAGGGGATGTAATTACTGATTTAATTGATTCATATCTACTAAATAAAAAATATGAAACTACTAGTGAAGAAAAAGAATATATATCTCAAGGAGTAAAAACTGTTAAAAAATTAGCAGAATCTGCAAATACTACTTTAGAAACATATATTAAACTTTATTATGGATTAACAAGTGAAGAAGATTTAGAAGATTATTTAAGTTTAAATTATAAAAGAAGTCTATATGCAGAAGAATATGCTAAAAGTATTGTTTCAGAAAAGCAAATAAAAGATTATTATAACAACTACGTTTATGGTGATGTTGAAGCAAGTCAAATTTTAATCACTGTAGATGCTAGTAGTACTGCAACTGATGAAGAAAAAACTGCTGCTGAAGAAAAAGCACTTAAAACTGCTAAAGAAGTTATTAAAAAATTAAATAATGGTGGTGATTTTGCTACTTTAGCTAAAGAATATTCAAAAGATCAAACTTCTAGTAGTAATGGTGGCTCTCTTGGAAAAGTAAATACTGGTGATTTAGCAAGTGAAGCACTTGATGCTCTAAGACAGCTAAAAGATGGCAGTTACACAAAAACTCCAGTTAAATCTTCAGATGGATATCATATCTTATATAGAAAAAGTATGGATGAAAAACAAGAATTAACAGATGAATTAACAGATAAAATTAAAACAACTATTGGTTCTGAATTACAACAAGAAGATGGATTTACTGCAAAAGCATTAACAGCTTTAAGAACTGAAAGCGAAATGAAATTCATTGATACATATTTAGAAGAAAAGTATAATTCAAATTAAAAAATCACTTAATAGTGATTTTTTTATTCTTTAAATTTATTATTTATTTCTTCATAAGAATAACCTTTTCTAAGTAAAGATGAGGTTATTTTCTTTTTATCTCCATTATATTTCTTATAGCATTTTTGAAAGTCTTTATCTATTGCTCCACTCTCATATTCAATATTAGATAATTTTTCTTCAATCATATCTTTATCATAACCCAGATTATATAAATCATTTTTCATTTTATTAATAAACATATAATAACTTTTAGTCTTCATAACACTTTTCTTTTTATTTATTAATTTATCTAATTTTTGACTCCATACTTCCCTATCAATTTTATATAAATAATTATTTATATCACTTTCATTAAAATCTAACTCTATTAATGCATTTTTGATTTTATATGGTCCATCACTACTTAAATTAACTTTATCATTAATAAAAGCACTAATATAAGATTTTGAATCAAGTAAACCAAGATTTTCTATTTTTTCAATTGTTTTACTAACAATACTTTCTTCATATCCTTTATTTACTAAATAATTATATAGTTCACGTTTATTTCTCATTTTTACTTCAATATAACTAAGAGCAATATCATAAACTTCATAATTTCTATTTTCTACTAATATTTCATCTAGTAGTTCTGTATCTATATCACTTTTAACTAACAAATCATATTTTAAAATAATATCTTCATATAAAGTTAAATCAGTATTATTAAAGAATACTTTATATTTATTCTTGCCAACTTTTTTAAATTTAGTTATTTTCATATATTTCTCCCTACAAAGTTATTATATCAAAAAAAAGAAGCAAATGCTTCTTAATCATTACTATAATTTGTGAAGTATCTTTGAATTAGTACTACTGGAGTTCCTTTATCTCCACTACCACTTGTTAAATCACAAAGACTTCCAAGTAAATCTGTATAACGTCTTGGTGTAGTACCTTGAGTAGCCATAGTACCTTTTAATTCTTTATCCTTACTTCTTATTTCTTCTCTCATAGCTTCTTGTAATTCTTCTCCATGTAGATCTTTAAATTTATTTTCAGAGAAGTATTTTAATTTAATTTCATTTGGACTTCCTTCTAATCCTTCTGTATATGCTGGACTTACAACTGGGTCAGCAAGTTCCCAAATCTTTCCAACTGGATCTTTAAATGCTCCATCTCCATAAACCATAACTTCAACTTTTTTACCAGTTCTTTCTTTCATTAAAGCTTGAACTTTATTAACTAAAGCTGAACCTGTTCTTGGGAATAGTTTTACTCTTTCTTCAGTTGAACGATTGCTTCCTAAAAGTCCATATGGTGAGTATCCACTTCCATCAACACTTTCATTTAATATTTCACTCATCATTAAAACTTTATCAGCGCCTGCTTTTAATAATCTTTCCTTAGTTTCTTTTCTTGTATGAATGTCACAGTTAATTACTGTTTTAGTATAATCTAAAATTGTTTCTGGTCTATTTGAAAACACCATTTCAAATTTGCAGCCTTCTTTTTCAACTAAATCTTTATAAACTTCATACATATTTACACCAGTAAATAAATGTTTAAAATGTCCAAAACGAGATTTATATTCTTCTTCTGTTATAACATCTTCAGATGGATTAATATGATATTTTATTAAATCTTCTTTATAAAGAATGTCGTTTCCCACTTCATCAGATGGATAACTTGATAGTAATGTTATCTTTTTTGTTGAACGTGCCATTGCTGATAATAATACAGCAAATCTGTTACGACTTAGAATAGGAAATACTATACCAATATGATCAGAATGTAATTTATTTTTAATGTCTTGCGCTATTTGATCAAGTGTAGCAAAATTTCCTTCACTAATACCAACAACTGCCTCAGTAATAGCTATAACATCTCTATCTTCAAATTCAAAATGTTCACTTTTACTAGCCTTGATTACTGAATCAACTACTATTGTAGCAAGGTCATCCCCTTCTTTAATTATAGGTGTTCTAATACCACGAACTATTGTACCTACATCTCTCATAAATCACTCTCCTATTATATTTTATCATAATAAAAAAACTAATTATACAAAAATTACAATTAGTTTACAAATTATTTGTTCATTATAAATTCATTTAATACTTTAGGCATATCTTTATCAAATCTAACATTGCTTTCTACTTTTTTATTTTGTTCTTTACATAGTTCACTATATTTATCATCCCAAGATAGTTTATATGCATCATTAATATCTAAATTTAATAGTTTTAACCATTCTAAAATTACACTTTTAGCAACTTTTACTTTACTTTTATTTTCAATTTCAATACAAAGTCCAAACGGATATTCATCTACTACTATTTCAACATCTTCATTACAAAAAACATTTCTATATCTTTCATAACTTTCAACAAGATTCAAATGTAAGACATTTTCAAGTAATAAACATAAATTATCATATTCATTTGGATTTATTGAAACTTCAATCTCTTCTTCATTATGTATTAACTCTTTTTTATTATTTAATCTTCTTTTCCATGTAATCATACATTTAGATTCTTTTTCACCTATAGTTTTTCTAACTCTAAATCTACCATCAATTCTCTTTGTATAAAAATCGTATTCCTTCATTGGATGATTATATTGATTTGTACATTCATAAAATCTTCCAATAAACTTCAATTCTTTAAATTTATTTAGATATTTAATTACATTTTTTTTACTCGAATTAGAATAATAAAATCTTATTTCTGTTTCCATACTTATCACCTTTATTAAAATAATTATAGCATATATTTTTTTAACAAAAAAAAGTAAATGCTTATACATTTACTTTGTGCTTTTATATGCTTTTCTCATTTGATGAGTCAATTGCATACTTGGACCACATACAGTATTGTCATAGTCATATTTATAAGATTCAGCTTCTTCAAACATCTCTCTTAATTGTTTGCAATAATTAACTTTATGTTCTGGATTATCTACTAAATGAGTAAAAAGACCTGAAGCTTTACTTGGAATAACATCAATACTACTTGCAAGTAGTGGTTTTGTAAATAAACCAACTCTTTCAGAAATTAATGCAATTGTATTATTCTTTGAGCTTTTATTCTTACCCTTCTTTTTGTTTACTTTAATAGCAAACTTTTCTCCAGTGATTACTTCTCTACAAGTTTTAGCATATTCTATTTCACCATCTTCAAATTCAAAATATTTTACTTCAAAAACTATAAAGTTTTCTCTAGGTTCTTCAACTTGAAAATCATTGCATGGAGTATAATCATAATTTCCATTTAAATCAACATCTCCATATCTTATAAAATCACTTGGTTTAACTAAAAAATATCCTTTATACATTTTGATTTTCCCCCTTCCAAAAAACGCTTATTACTATACTATAAAACCCCTTATTTGTCAATTCTTTAAAACATCATCTAATGTATGCCAAGCTAATAGTGCACATTTAACACGAGCTGGCATATTAGAAATATTTTTTAAAATCATAGCATCTTTTAAAAGTTTACTATCTTCTTTAGAAATATCTTCTCTTCTAATCATCTTAAAAAACAATTCAATTATTTCTTTTGCTTCTTTAACACTTTTACCTTTTAAAGTATCTATCATTATTGAAGTTGATGCTTGTGAAATTGCACAACCATGTCCAGTAAAAGACATATCTTTTAAATGCTTTTTATCATCCGAAAATTTAATTTCTAGTTTTATTTCATCTCCACAATTGGGATTATGACCTAAAGAACATTCATCAAAACTATCTAATTCTTTTTTATTTCTTTTACTATATGCATGTTCCATTAATAATTCATTATAAATATCCAATTCTTCCATTATGACTCCTTATTATATTTTTTAAACATTTCATTTACTTTAATTAGACCATTTACTAAAGCATCAATATCACTTTTATTATTATAAATAGCAATACTCATTCTAAGAGTAGAATCAATATTCAAACTTCTTAAATATGGCTGTGCACAATGATTACCACTTCTAAGAGCTATATTCATACTATCTAATATACTTGATGCATCATGTGGGTGAACTCCTTTTATATTAAATGAAATAATAGATGAATGATTATTTATATCTTTTGGATAATATAAATCTAAAAATTCTAATTTTTCTAATTCTTTTCTTGCATATTTTAACAATGATTTTTCATGACTAGATATTTTATCATAACCAATTTCTTTTATATAATTAATGGCTTCATTAAGACCAACTGCAGCTTCTACATTTTGTGTTCCTGCTTCAAATTTAGATGGAAGTGGTGCATATGTTGTATCTTGTTCATAAACATACTCTATCATATCTCCACCCATTAAAAATGGAGTCATACTATTTAACAATTCTTCTTTAGCATAAAGTACTCCAATACCCATTGGTCCATACATTTTGTGAGAAGAAAATACTAGAAAATCACAATCCAACCCTTGAACATCAATACTCATATGAGCTATACTTTGTGTTGCATCCACTACTACTTTTGCACCATTTTTATGAGCAACATCAATTATTTTTTTAATATCATTTATAGTTCCTGTTACATTAGATACATGAGTTATTAAAACTATTTTAGTATTACTAGTTATCTTAGATAATTCACTATCACTTATTTCATAGCAATCATTAACATACATATATTTTAATATAGATTTTTTCTTTTTACATACTTCTTGCCAAGGAACTAGATTAGAGTGATGTTCCATTATTGATAATACTACTTCATCATTACTTTCTAAATTATTAAGACCATATGAATATGCTATAAGGTTTAAACTTTCAGTAGCATTTTTAGTAAATATTATTTCTTTACTAGATTTTGCATTAATAAACTCTTTTACTTTTTCACGAGCATTTTCATAAGCAAAAGTAGCTTTTACACTTAAATCATAAGCACCTCTATGAGGATTAGCATTAATAGTTTTATAGTAACCTGAAATACTATCAATTACACATAATGGTTTTTGAGTAGTTGCTGCACTATCTAAATATACAACATCACTATTATTTAGTAACGGAAAATCTTCTTTCATATTTCCTCCTATATCTTTTTATCTATTTCTTTTTCTATTTTTTCTTTTATTTTTTCATCTTTAATCATATTTAACAATTTATCAAAATTAGATTTTACTATTAATTTTTCTGCATCTTTTTTAGATAGTCCACGAGACATAATATAAAATAGTATTTTGTCACCCACTTTTCCACTAGCTGTACTATGATTCCCAACAACATCTTCTTCTGTACATAAAAGCATTGGTAAACTCTTAGAAATTACTTTATCACTAAGTAATACACAATATTCATTTTCATCACCTATTGAACCCTTACAACCTTTTTTAAAATCAATAGATCCTTTAAAGGTTTTCTTTGCTTCATTAGATAAACTTCCCTTTACATCTATATTACATTCACAGTTCTTACCAAATATATCAACTATATAATTAATATCAAAAATATCTTTTTTATTTCCAATATATATTGAATTTAAATTGTTTTTAGCATTTTCACCTATCAAACTAGCATAATAATTGCTAATACTCATATTAGAACCCAAATCAACTATTAAGTAGTTAAGAATCGAATTATCTAAAACACTACTATCAAAACTCATTAGATTATTAGCATCACTACCAGTATTATTAATAACAATAATATTAGCTTTAACATTTGATTTTATATTTGCTTTAATTAATCCATTATGATAAATATTTTTATTTGATTTATAATTAATTAAATAATTTGCGTCTTTATTAATATTAATTAAAAGTAAATCAACTAAATCATCTTCAATATCAAAATTAATAATTCCATATTTACTATTATCAATTATTTCAAGTTCATATTTAAAATTACCATTATTTATTTCATTATTATTAAGTCCATATTTAGTTTGAACACTACTCGTTATTTTATTAATTTTAATATTTTCAATCTTAAAATTACTAAATGGTTTTAATTTTTTATTAAACAAATTATCTTCTACTTCAAAATCATTTATTCTAAAGTTTTTAGAAGTTAATTTTGGAGATACATTAATTTTCATTATTTACCTCCTTACTTTCTAACTCAATATTAATTAAGTTATTCATTTCAACAGCATACTCTAGTGGTAATTCTTTACTTACAGGATATGCAAAACCTCTTACTATCATTGCAAGGGCTTCACTTTCACTAATTCCTCTACTCATTAAATAAAATATAGTTTTATCAGATATTTTTCCAATTTTTGCTTCATGAGAAAACTCTATATCATTCGTTTGTATATCATTAACAGGAATTGTATCAGAAACGGACTTATCATCTAACATTAATGATTCACAAGATACACTAGCACGTGATGACTTTGCTTTTTTTGTTGCACGCACTAAACTTCTATATGTACAAACTCCACCATTTTTAGAAATAGATTTTGCATTTATTACACATGAAGTATCTGGTGCATTTAATACTACTTTACATCCATTATCAATTGTTTGAGTAGCACCTGCAAAAGATATTCCAGTAAATTCACTTTTAGATCCTTTACCATTTAAAATACTCATAGGATATAACATTGATATATGAGATCCAAAAGAACCACTTATCCATTCAATAGTTCCACCTTCTTCAACAATAGCTTTTTTAGTATTTAAGTTAAACATATTTTTAGACCAATTTTCTATTGTTGAATATCTTAAGTATGCATTTTTCTTTACATATAACTCTACACATCCTGCATGTAAATTATACTTATTGTACTTTGGAGCACTACATCCTTCAATAAAATGCAAACTAGCTCCTTCATCTACTATTATTAAAGTATGTTCAAACTGACCTGATTCTGGACTATTAAGTCTAAAATATGATTGAAGGGGCATATCAACATGAACACCTTTTGGTACATAAACAAAACTACCACCACTCCATACAGCAGCATGTAAAGATACAAATTTATGATCAGTGATTGGTACTACTTTCATAAAGTATTCACGTACTAAATCAGGATACTCTCTAACTGCACTTTCCATATCAGTATAAATAACACCAATACTTGATAACTCTTCTTTCATACTATGATATACAACTTCTGAATCATATTGAGCTCCTACTCCAGCAAGACTTAATCTTTCACTTTCTGGAATACCAAGACGTTCAAAAGTATCTTTTATATCTTCTGGTACATCTTCCCAAGTATTTGAAATACCAGTTTTAGGACGAACATATGTAGAAATATCATCCATATCAAGTTCACTCAAATCAGGTCCCCATGAAGGAAGAGATAACTTCTCATATGCTTCTAAACCTTTAAGTCTTATTTCTCTCATCCAATCTGGATCATTTTTTCTTTGTGATATTTCTAAAACGATTTCTTTTGTTAATCCTTTTTTTATTTTATATTCATAGTTGTCTTTCTTTTTAAAATCATAAATACTTCTATTGATTTCTTCTATTTTCTTCTTCACTTATATCACCTACTTTATAAATGAAGAATATCCTTCTTTTTCAATTTTATTTGCAAGACGTTTTGTTCCAGTTTCAACAATTTTTCCATCAACTAATACATGTACATAATCTACGTCTAGTCCCTTTAATAAAGATGTATTATGTGTAATAATTAATACCGCATTCTTATCATTTGAAAACATCTTAATACCTTTAGAAACAGTTTTAATAGCATCAACATCTAATCCACTATCAGTTTCATCTAGAATTGCTAGTTTTGGATTTAATACTAACATTTGTAATATTTCATTTTTTTTCTTTTCTCCACCAGAAAATCCGACATTCATATTCCTATTAATATATGAATCTTTTATATCAAGTTCACTCATATAATCTGAAACATTTTCCATAAATTCATAATAATTAATATATTTATCTGTCATTTTATTCTTAGCTGTTTTTAAAAAATTCAAAACAGAGATTCCAGGTATTTCTTCAGGACTTTGAAAACTCATAAATACACCTTTTCTTGCTATTTCATCAGTTTTAAGATTATTAATAACTTCACCATCAAACTTAATTTCCCCACTTGTTATTTTATAACTTGGATTATTTAAAATAACATTAGCAAGAGTACTTTTACCAGCTCCATTAGGTCCCATTATTACATGTATTTCACCTTTTTTAATATCTAAATCTAATCCCTTTAATATTTCTTTATCATTTACACTAGCATATAATTTTTTTATACTTAACAACTTCATTATTCTTCACCTCTTTTAAATGCACATAATCTACAAGATTCATTCATAATATCAAAATTACAATCTAAATTATTAAGGCCAAATTCTTCATTAATATATTCAGAAATACCTCTTAGAGTTTCATCACTAATAACATTTTTAATTTTACTAGCATCACTTTCTGCACTTTTATCTTTAATACCAATTACATCATGAAGTAGTATATAAACAATATCATAATCTGCAAGTGCTCGAGTTGCAAGTTTTACTCCTTCATCTGTTAATTTAATTTCTCCATATGTTTCATATTCAATATAACCATTTTCTTTTAAAATACCCAATTGTTTAGTAACACTGGGTTTACTACAATTCATCTTTTTAGCTATATCAGTTACTCTAATTATTCCTTTTTGTTTCATTAAAACATACATAGTTTTTAAATACTCTTCTGTAGATTTTGATATCATAACCTCTCCTTTGTTAACCACAGTTAACATTTTACTCTAATTATAATAATAAATCAATAAAAAAAGTCTTTAGTTTTAACTAAAGACTTTATATTTTAATATGGTTTACCAAATAATGTTTTATTATCTTTCGTATGAAGAGCAATTTGAATATTTTGTCCTTCAGACTTACCCACACAATCCTTATAATCTAATCCTTCAAAAATATCAAAATCAACTACATTCTTATATACAATTCCTATTTTTACAGCTTTTTTCTTTTGATAGAAAAAGTCATATTCATAAATAATACCATTATTATGAAGAACAAATAATTGATAATTATTATCATCTTGTACTGAATAAGTAACTCTAAATGATTTAACATCTTTAATATCACTTAAATAATATTTACTAGATTCTTCCCCATTCTTAATTACTAATATTTTTCCGTTTGATAAAGTTAAAGTATATATATCATTAACATATCCATTAGAATTTTTATCATTAATCAAATCATCAGCATATTCTTTATTATTTCTCATTACTTCAAGAGTCTCTTTAAAATCACTCATAAAATAAGAAATTGCTCCATTTGCATTTTTATAGCACATATCAGCATAACAATACATATTTTTTAAAGAAGTAGAAAAGTTTAGATTAGAAATCATTTTTTTGCAACTATTAGAAGAAGCATTTTTAAGATTAGCTTGTGTTTTATCAAAAACAATTTTTTCATCATCATTCTCTTCTTGTTCAACTAATTCTTTTTGTTCATCTAAATCCTCAATTTGTTCTTCTGAAACATCTTCTTTAAATTGTTCTTTTAAAGTATTCTCATTCTCTATAGGATTATTCTTAATGAATGATTTTCCAAGAAAAAAACCACCTAATCCAAATACTAATGCTACTGAAATACTAATTAGAATAATTGTGCTTTTATTTTTTTCCATTTTCATTCTCTCCAATCTAGGCAAATGATACAACAATTAATTTTTATTGTCAATAAAAAACAGTTCAATTTTTGAACTATTTTAATAATTTTATTTTTCCAAGTAATGGTAGTTCTTTTGAACTATCATTATATGTGTTTATTATTCCAAATATTGTTAATACAAAACATATACAATAAAGAATATATGATATTAAACTAACCCATCCTGGAGTAGAATTTCTAAGAAGAGAATTAGTAGTAAATAATGATTTTAATATACTTGAAATAAAGAATACTATTACCCATAATATTGTAATTAAAAGTCCTTGATTTACATGAAATTTCAAATAAACAGATTGTTTAACTTTATTACTCACAACAAAATATAATGATACTAAAGGAATATAACTGACCATACATGATGCTTTAAATTTTTTTATTTCATCAACATTAAATTCATTTTTATGATCTTGAGTATTTACAATTCCTTCAACAGCATTTATTATTTTATCTGCATTATCAGGCCCTTGATTATTACTAGGAGTTACAACATTTCCATTTTGATCAATGCTTTCTCTCATTAAACTTGGTGCTGGCGTTTGTCCTTGAATGGTTGGTTGACTTGTATTATTAACCGCTTGATTTTCTACATCAATATTTTGATTATTCAAATTTTGATTATCCATATCATCACCTATTTTCTTTTTTTATTATAACAAATTATTTATAATAATACTATGCAATATTTTTATATTTATGCTATAATAGTTAAGTCAAGCAGGAGTGGCGGAATTGGTAGACGCAGCAGACTCAAAATCTGCCGGTAGCAATGCCTTGTGGGTTCAAGTCCCATCTCCTGCACCA
>CAMKMS010000018.1 GCA_946413985.1 uncultured Mycoplasmatota bacterium | reverse complement strand
TTATTGAATCTCTCTCTTGATCATTTAAATCAATTAATTTTGATAAATCATCAACCGCCTGTTTCTTAAGACCCATAACTAAATAATAAGAAGCATTATCAAATATTGCTTTACCATGAACAAGTACATGAGGTGCAGCAAAATCTGTTGGTTGTTGTGTAATAATAATTGTTCCAGTATTGTATTTACGACTACGTCTTTGAATACGTGCTAGGAACTCAGCACCTAATGTATTTTGATCAGCAAGTAGCATATGTGCTTCATCAACCATTAATATTGTATTAATTTCTCTATCTAATGTAAGTCCCCATGCATACTTTAAAATATTAAAGAATAATGCATTTCTAATATTACTATCTGCATTCATAACTTCACGAATATTAAATACTATAAAATCTGCATCACTATCTATAGTTGTTCTACCAGTAAAATAATATCTAAGTTCATTTGTTAATGGTCTAATCTTTATTTCAAGTCTTTCCATAATATCTCTTTCATGAGTATGCTCTGTCATAGCAAATAGTTTTCCTTTTATTGTAGCATATACATCATCGAAAGTTGGATAATCATGTGCAAATATCTTAGTAAAATCTGTATTAAAATCTATTTTATATCTCTTGTATGTCTCCTGAACCATCTCACTGAATAATGTTAAAACATCTTCTTCTATATCAGGACTATAATACTTCATAAATGCTTTAAGTGTTTGAAGTGTACGTGTTAAAACAGCATAACCCATACCTTCTGCCATTTCTTCTTCATCAGCATCAAGTACAACTTCAAGGGGATTTATCATACCATAGTCTCCTCCACGACCAAGGTCAATAAAATCTCCACCATAAAGTCTAGTCATTTCTTCTAGCTCACCTTCAGGGTCTATTGCTACAATCTTATGACCATTTCTAATATTACTTCTTAAAAGTATCTTTGCAGCAGTAGATTTACCACTACCAGATGTACCTAAAATAATCATATTAGCATTATTTCTATTAAATTCTTTCTTTGTTTGATATAAGAATTGATTAAATAGAATTACACCACCTGAATAATCTACTCCAAGTAGACAAGCTAGTCCTGGATCCTTAATACTATCAAATACAAATGGATACATCGCAGCCATTGTAACTGATGGAATTGGTGTTCCTATTCTATCTTCAATATCATTCTTTTCAAATATAGGAAGCATACTTTCTATTATTTTTCTTTGTTCAAATCTAAGAACTAAACCTTTCATTCCCATAGCGTCTAAATAGTTCTTAACTTGAACTTTTTTATTTTCTAATTCCTCATGAGAATCAGCAATTAATAATAAATGCATCTGAAAATCAAATATTCTTGCTTGTGTTGCTGCAAGCATTTCAATAAAGCTTTCAATACTTTCATAATCTTGACGATATCTTTCTTGAATAGTTCTATCTCTTTCATCTTGATATCTTGATTTTAAATCAGCAATTTCTGAGTTTAACATTTTTGATAATACAGAGAATGAAATTGGAATATGCTTTATACATATTTTAATTCCAGATAATGAAGTTATATTTGCAAGATAACCTTCACTAATTGATTTTGGATAACTAACTATTGTTAAAGCACAACAATATTTATCACTAATAATCATTTCTGAAGGTTTAAACTCTAGTCCTTTAGGGGCTATTTGACTTTTAAAACTTATGCTCATATATTACTCATCACCGTCCCAAAATTAATAGTGTCTCCACCATTCATAAATCCATCTAATAATGTTCTTAAATCATCATTACTAACTTGTGTTGATTGAAGTCCAGCTTGTGCTAAACCTGAAACCATATTTTGAATTCTTTTTTGAATTATTTCTGGTCTTCTTTCTTTAAATAATAAGAAATACTCTGTATCAGTAACATTAACTTCTTTACTCATAAATAAATTTGCTTTTTCTATATCTTCCCTAACTAATTTTCTTATTGCTTGAGTTGGAACAGAATTATAAAGTAATTTAAGTTGTGCAAGATAAACATTAATATCAACTGGTCTATCAGATACAATTAACCAGAAAGGATAATCAAGTGTATTATAAAAATTTCTCAAATTAAATATAGCATTGCTTTGACTATCATAATCTAAGATAAATATATTTCTAGGTTTAACTTTTACACCTGTTACTCTATATCCATTATCTAAAAATATTTCTCCGTTTTGAATACCTTTTATAGGTAGCCAATCTTCAGCGAATTTTCTTGAAGCTATTGCTTTTTTATTTTTGCTGGCTTCCGTATTCATACTTAGCACACCATCCTCTCCAACTAAATTGTTTTGGTTCCAAAATAAATATTACTGCTTCCTGTATAAATACAAGTACATTATGATAATAAGGTACTGGTACTACAAGAAGTACACATATTGTAAGTGGTAATAGTTTAACAGCTATTGTTGGAATTGCATCACCTTTAATAATGAATAGCAATAATAGCGTAACAAATGCACCACTTATTAATACACCTAAATCTATTGGTCTAAATACACCAAACAATAATTGACCTTTTTTGCTATTAGCAGGAATTAAATAATCATTCATATTCTTTTTTCCTTTCTATATGTTATTTGGAAGCGCCGCCTCCGCCGCCACCTCTAAGATTTGAATTTGTCCAAGATGAAGCACTTCTTGAATGCGTTGTTCTATCTTGTTGTTTAGTATAGTAATCACTAGCTAACTTAGTATTGGCTTTTACATTTCTTCGTGCAATTTGTCTTGAACTGTATCCGCTTGATGCAACATTATCATATGTACTAATTGCTTGTTTAACAGTATTTCTACCTTTATCTTTAATATTTTTGCCTCTACGCATGTCTCTAAGCATCATGCTATTGTAATCTGTATCAATCTTTTTATCGGTATTAGCTTTAAGAGTTTGATAAGCAGTCCTTGTAGACTCAACTTTGTCAAATGCTCTTTGCATATCATCATCTGTTGCAGTTCTATAACTTCCAAGGGCGTCATCATAAACCTTACCAGTACTTCTAATATTATCATATACACCTTGAGCTGCAGTGTAACTATCATATGCTGTATTAGTTTTCTCTACTTCTTGCTGAGTTTGTTCGGATAATTCATCAAAATACTTATTTACATCCCCTGGCTTATAAGCATATGTTTTAAATATATCTCTATTTAATCCAACATCAGTACCATTAACTTTAGCTTTTCTATCATAATTTTCTTCAAGAGCCTTAACCATGTTATCCATAGCAGTTTGTCTCTCACCAGCTGTTTTTCCTCTATCTAATCTTGATTGTGGAAGTCCCACTGCGCCACCAAGTCTAGTCATACCATATCTTAGTGCAGAAAGTCCTGGTATATGTCCACCTGTCATCCTTTGATTTGCAGCTACATTTCTTGCATTAGCACTATTTGTAGACATTCCCTTAAAGAAATCAGCTACACTATTACCCTTTGAACCAGAAGATATTCCTCCTGATAAACCTGCAATAGTACCACCAAGAGTTCCAGTTGCAAGACCACTAACAAGACCTATTCCACCTCCAAGTAAAGCTCCAATAAAGTTTTTATCTTTACCAGTTGATAAATGAGTACTTAAAATATCATCTATAAACTTAGGAATATCACCTGCAAACTTAAATGCTGCTACTATAATTAAAGCAACCATAAGTCCCTTTGTCCAATTATCATTAGTATCAATAGTTGGGAAATAATCAAGTATATTTCTTATAAATTTAACTACAAAATTACAAACCAAAAGCATACTAAACATTCGCACAAATACTTCTATGTATACTGCAATATATTTTTTTATAAAGTTTTGGAATGTCTTTCCTTTAACACCTTCACCTATTATTGTAATAATGGCAACAGGAGCCAGTATCTGCAATATTAGCATTTTAAAAGCACGCACACCTATCTGAATAGTTGCTTTTACTAATTGAAAAATCATAAATCCAGCTGAAACAAAGCCCATTATAGGAAACCATTCAAATTCTTTTCCCATATGTGCAGCTATATTTGTTAGATTAAAGAAATTCAATTTACCATTATCATTTAAAACCTTTTTTAATGGTTCAGTATTATCAGGATCTTTAGAGTACGTTATAAATGTTGAACAAATTGAAAAAGATACAAACTCTCCTATATCTGGAATTTGTTCTTCAGTACCAAAAACAACTCTATTTAATAACCCAGAATCAGCTCCACCAGATATTTCAGCAATTTGTCCCAAAACAATATAGCTGTAACCTTCTGGAGCTCCAACTATTAACATAGATAATTCATTAAATAATGTAAAAATAGTATTATAGCTTAATAACAATGCAGCTGTAATAAATATATTAACAAGTATATCTTTTCCTTTTTTTGCAGCTTCATCTGGCTTTAACATAAAGTTTATTAACGCAATACCTAATTTATATACAACAAAAACCAAAACGAGAGCCTCAATTCTACTCAATACTCCCGAAATCATATTATATAAACTATTAAAATTAAGTGTACACATTAATTGGAACAATTTAAATGAATATGAAAGCAAAAAATAAGCGATAGCATCACAAAACAAAATCATTTTATATAATACTTCTAAAAACCAATCGCTTACAGCCAAATTAAATAAGTTTGAAAAAAATCCGACAATTGTTAATAAATTCATCTGTACACTTCCATTCCTATCATAAGAATTATAACATAATTTTTTTTCAAAATAAAGTGTTTCTATCCCTCAAAATAATCATTAATATCATTAATATTTTCAAGAAACAATTTGTTTATTATATAATCAAATTCTTCTTCATCTTCTATATAATTATATTTTATAATTCCATTATTATTTTCTACTTTTACAATAGATACATCATCTTCAAATTCCTTATTATTTATCAAGTATAAATAAGTATTTCCTTTATGATGAATAACATCTAATACTAAATAATCCCCATTATTAAACTTAATTATTTTATTCTTTTTTATATCCATTTTTATAACCCCATAATATCTTCTTGTTCATAATCAGCAATTAATTCTTTTGACTTATTAATTGTATCTTCTAAACTTTCTTTTAAAAATCCTCTTTCGAACATTAAAGATGTTAAAACTATGTTAGCATAATCTCTTTTTTTATTATTATCTTCACCATCCAATATAAATAAATGAGTTCCTTTAGTATTTGGATTATATCTAACTAAATCAATAGTTTTTTCTTCATTAATAATAGGTTTTATTTTCATATGCTTTTCACCTATTATAATTCTATCATATTGTAGGCAAAAAAAATAGAGTTATTTTTTATAACTCTACATTATGATAAACATTACTTACATCATCGAGTTCATCTAACATTTCAAGTAAACGCTCAAATTTTGCTTTATCATCATCTCCAAGTTTTACTGTGTCATTTGCAAAGTATGATATTTCATCAATTTCAAATGTTATTCCAGGAAATGCATTTTCAAGTGCCTTTTTAGCATTATTTAAATCAGCCACTTCTGTATATACAACAACTGTTCCATCATCTTCTACTTCTATATCATTAGCATCTACTTCACCATTTATTAAAGCATCCATAACTTCTTCTTCATTATGTCCTTTAATTCCAACTACACCTAGATGTTCATACATAAATGATACAGAACCTTGGCCAGCTATCTTTGCTCCACATTTATTAAATACTGTTTTAACATAAGTTAATGTTCTATTAGTATTATCTGTTAAGCATTTAATTATTAGAGAACTTCCTCCTTGAGCAAATGCTTCATATTCTACAGTTTGATAATCTTCAGTAGCACCTTTTTTTACTTTATCAATATTTCTACTAATTACATCAGCAGGTACTTGTTCTTTTTTTGCTTTTTCAATAACTCTTCTTAATACTTCATTATTTACTGGATCTGGATTTCCTTTTGCTGCTTGATATATTTCCTTTGCATAAATTGAATATAATTTTGATTTTTTTGCAGCTGTTGCTGCCATAGCCTTAGCTCTTACTTCATGAGCTCTTCCCATAATTTTCCTCTCCTTTTTTATCTTCCTCTAGAATAGCCTTCTTGGCTTACTTCCATAGTTCTAACAAGTTCTAATAAATGAACTTTATCTTGAATAGCAGCTAACATAAATGTTATTTCTGCTTCTGTATCTTCAAGTTCTTCTTCTTTTACCATTCCATACTCAACTAATTTAATTTTATTCATAGCTTCTTTAAATAGCATCTCTGGGGGATAGTCCAATAATTTTGTAAATACTTCTCTATTTTTTTCTTTTACCATTAATGCTTTAAAATACTCTATTTCCGCTCTTAAAAATGTATCTCTAAAATGAGAAATATTAGCATCAATATTGCCATGATTTGCAGTTAATGGTGTAAAATTTTCGTTATTCATATTTTCTCCCTCTAATCCAAATTTGAAATTTCCTCTATTATTTTAGCATATTCTTTGTAATTTTCAAAATGATTCTTAATATTGTTATCTAAAAATTCTTTTGAATCTACTTTTGCTTGTAATAATATTTTCATATCTTTGTGTAAATCAGCTACTTTGAATTCCATATCACCACTTTGCTTTACACCAAATAGGTCTCCTTCTCCACGCATTTCATAATCTTTTTCTGTAATATAAAAACCATCATTACTTTCAGTTAATACTTTAAGTCTTTCATTTTCTTCACTTCCAATTAATACACAAGTTGAATCAAATTCATTTCTTCCAACTCTTCCTCTTAATTGATGAAGTGTAGCAAGACCAAACATTTCAGCATCATATATTACCATCAAAGTAGCATTTTTAACATCTATTCCTACTTCAATAACAGTAGTTGAAATTAATATATTAGTTTTATTATTTTTAAAGTCTTCCATTATCTTATCTTTATCAGATTTTGATAATTTTCCATGCATAATTGCACTTTTGACTTTTCCTTTAAAATATAATTCTATATTTCTTTTTATTTCGTTAACTGTTGTTAAATCTACTACTTCACTTTCTTCAATAATTGGACTAACTATATATACTTGATGTCCTTTATCTATTTCTTCTTTCATCATTTCATATACTGAAACTATTTCTTTTGGACTTTTTATTATTGTTTTAATATCTTTTCTTCCTTTAGGTTTAGTTTTAATATATGATATATCCATATCACCATATATTGTTAAAGCAAATGTACGAGGTATTGGTGTCGCACTCATATAAAGAATATCAGGTAGTATTCCTTTACTCTTTAAATTTGCTCTTTGATTAACACCAAATCTATGTTGCTCATCAGTAATAACAAGTCTTAGATCCTTAAATACTACATTCTCTGATAACAATGCATGTGTCCCTATTATTAAATCTATTTTTCCATCTTGAAGGCTTTTAACTACTTCATCTTTTTCTTTCTTTTTCATACTACCAACAAGAAGTGATACTCTCATTTTAGTATTGCTTAAAATAGATTTAATATTTTCATAATGTTGATATGCTAATACTTCAGTTGGAGCCATTAATGCTGTTTGATGAGATGCTAAATAGTTTATATAAGAAGCTACAATACTTACTATTGTTTTACCACTTCCAACATCACCTTCTAACATTCTATTCATTCTTTTATTTGATGTCATATCTTCATAAATATCATTAATTGCTTTATTTTGATCTTTAGTTAACTCAAAAGGTAAACCTCTAATAAAGTCATTAACACTTTCTAAATCAACACTTCTAACATAACCTTCATTTTTCTTTTTATTGATTTCTTTCATATAATTAATTTTAAACATGAATTCAAATAATTCTTCATATTTTAATTTAATTAATGCACTTTTTACATCATCTTCATTTTTAGGATTATGTATTTTATTAACAGCATCTTTTTTATTTAAAAAATTATATTTCTGATTTAAATATTCTGGTACATAATCAATGAAACTATCATAATCAGGTAATACTTCATTAATATACTTTTTTAATTGTTTACTAGTAAGTCCACTTGTTAAGTGATAAATACTTTCAATAGAACCACTTTCTATTTTTTCAAATTTAATATCAGAAGCTACTACTGTATTCTTAACTTTATCATATTTTCCTATAACTGTTATTATACTTCCAGGGCGTAAATGAGTTTTTAAAAACGCTCTATTAAATATAACAACCGCTATCATTTTTCTGTTTGATACAGCTCTAAATGTTAAAGACGACATATTTGCTCTAAATCTACGAGTTAATGGAACACTATCAACAATACATTCTATTATTACATTTTGTTTATCTTCTGCTTCTTTAATATCATTTAGTATAATAATATCGTGTCTATACGGATAATAATTAACTAAATCATCCACACTATTTATATTAATATTCTTTAAAGAGTCTAATGTTTTTGGCCCTAAACCTTTTATATCACTTAACTTCACAGTCCACCTCCAACAAAATTTACCATATTATAACATATAATTGTTTTTTTTCAAAGATAAAAAAATTAAAATATTTTTAAAAAAACTCTTGACAAAATAGCATCAAATCATTAGTATATAGAATTACCAATTCACTTTTAGGCGAATTGGTGCTAGTATCACACTAGCCAACCCCTTTTTATTCTTTTTTCCGGACTGTCCATCAGGGGGTGGCAGTCCTTTTTTTTAGACAATACTTATTTGTAATAAATTATTTTTTAAGAATATAATTCATAAAAGGAGAAATTATGCAGGAAGAATTTGATTTAGAAACAATATTATCTGTTATTGCTAGGTATAATATTACTCATGATTATAATAATATTTTAAAACTATATTCCTTTATGTTTGAAAATCCAGATTTAAGCATAAATGAATTTTTAAAAAAATACGAAATTGGTAGAAAGCATATATTATCTTTATATCCAGAACTAAATGATATAGATTTTGATTATCATTATCTTGATTCATATGTAAAGAAACAAAGACAAAAATTTGGAGATAAACTTCTAATTACTACTATTAAAGGAAAAGAATTCATATTAAAAAAATAATCATAGTAAAAATATTATTTTTATGATATTATAGATTTATTGAAGGAAACTTCATATAATAAAAAGGAACACTTAATTTTCACATGTTGAGTGTTACCACATTTGTGTTTCCACCTAACTATGCTAAGTTAGGTGGATTTCTTTTATATTAAAACTATATATAGTAATAATATTAAAAGAAGGATAAATATGAGTAGAATAAAAACTAACAAGTCTTTCTTAGTCATATTATCACCTCCCTTCTTTTGAAGTTTGGCACCACCCAACTATTAAATGTTCCATTTTGATTATATTTGTTAAATATATTTAAATCAAAAATTTATATTTTATTATTAATACATTTTTTCATTTTAAAAAATATAAATCCACGAATTATTATTTAATTTTATAATCATTTTTTATTATAATTATATAGTTTTATATAAAAACAAATTATAGTAATTATTAAATATTTATGTTATTATATTTATTGAAGGAAACTTCATATAATAAAAAGGAACACTTAATTCTTGCATGTTGAGTGTTACCAAACGTGGTTCCACCTAACTAATGCTAAGTTAGGTGGTTTTCTTTTATACTAAAACTATATATAGTAATAATATTAAAAGAAGGATAAATATGAGTAGAATAAAAACTAACAAGTCTTTCTTAGTCATATTATCACCTCCCTTCTTTTGAAGTTTGGCACCACCCAACTATTAAATGTTCCATTTTGATTATATTTGTTAAATATATTTAAATCAAAAATGTATAATTTATTTTTAATAGATTCTTTTATAACAAAAAAGTCATTTTTGTAAAATGACTTTTACTTTTTATATTTGATTCCTTGATATGAATTTCTTTTTTTCATTTCTTTATCAATATCATTTATTATAGTTACTTTTTTTATTAACCAATTTGGCTTAATTAAATCATCTATTTTAGGATCTCCAGTTATTCTATGAACTACTATGTTTTCTCTTAAATATTCTAATTGATCACAAACTGTTTGTATATATTCTTCTCTTGTCATAACTTTGAAATGTGTCTCATTAAACATTTTTTCAAGAGTTGTATCTTTTAATATTGATAAAGCATGTATTTTTATTCCTTGAATGTCAAGGTCACTTAAATACTTTACTGTATCAATCATCATATCATGTGTTTCATAAGGAAGACCATTTATAATGTGAACTACTACATTAATACCCTTTTCTCTTAATTTTAAAACCATACTCTCAAATTCATCTAATGTATGACATCTATTTATTAATTTGGAAGTACTTTCATGTATAGTTTGAAGACCAAGTTCAATTGTAAGATATGTTCTAGTATTTAAATCACTTAAATAATCTAAACATTCTTCACTAATAGCATCAGCCCTTGTTGCTATAGATAAACCTACTACATTATCTTGTAAAAGTATAGGTTCATATAATTCTTTTAATTTTGAAACACTTGCATAAGTATTAGAATTAGCTTGAAAATATCCTATATATTTTGCATTAGGCCATTTTCTTAACATCATTTCTTTTATCTTATTAAATTGTGTAACTATATCATCTTTCTTGTCTCCTGCATACTCAGCAGAACCACTTTTAGAGCAGTATATACATCCACCTATTCCTTTTGTTCCATCTTTATTAGGACAAGTAAAACCACCATCAAGACTAACCTTAAAAACTTTAGAGTTAAATTTATGCTTATAGAAATAATCAAGTGTATAATATCTTTTATTTGAATCACTATATTTAAACATACAAATCACAAATTAATTTTAACATAAAAAAAGATGATTACTCATCTTTTTTCTCTAAATCTTTAAAGTAATTATATCTTTCTTTAGCATAATTCATGTTTTCTTCATATAATCTTTGATAATCGCTTTCATTTTTTACTTCAAGATTCTTATATCTAAGTTCATGTTCAAATACTACATCATAATTATTAAAATCTGGTTCTTTAGAATCAACTTTTAATTCATCATTTTCTGGATTATATCTCATTAATAAGTTATATCCAACACTTTCAAGTAATTTTTGTTCTTCTAATTGATTTGACATTCCACCAATTATTCCCTGTTCTATACAAGGACAGTATGCAATAATTAAACTTGGTCCATTATGTTCTTTTGCTTCTTTGAATGCTTTTAGAGTTTGCATCATATTGGCACCCATAGATACACTTGCAACATAAACATTTGGTATTGCCATTGCTATTTTAAATAAATCTTTTTTACTTTCAAGTTTTCCAGTACTTGCAAATTCTGCTACTCCACCAGTTCTAGTTGATTTAGATTTTTGACCTCCTGTATTTGAATATACTTCTGTATCTAAAACCATTATTTTTATATTTTCATTGCTATGTAAAACGTGATCAAGTCCACCATACCCAATATCATATGCCCATCCATCTCCTCCTAGTATCCATACAGTACGAGATGGAATATAATCTAATAATTCTCTTATCTCATCAGGAATCAAACTACCCTCTAACTTATCTTTAATTGCATAAGTTAAATCATCATCTTCCATATTATCTATCCATTCTTTAAATGTTGCTTTTATTTCAGGTGAAACTTCATCTTTATAATTATACATTAACTTTTTAAGTCTTTCTCGAGTATTTTTATATGATTCATGTATACCAAATCCAAATTCAGCATTATCTTCAAATAATGAATTCATCCATGGAAGTTTATATGGAGTTAATGGTAAACTTCCACCATATATTGAAGAACATCCTGTTGCATTAGCGATTACCATATTGCGTCCATATAATTCTGTTAACAATTTAATATAAGCTGCTTCTCCACATCCAGCACACGCTCCAGAGAATTCAAAATATGGTTTACTAAATCCAATTCCTTTAACAGTATATTTATTAAATGGAACTTCATTTTTAAATTCATCAAATAAATAATTACTAACATGATCTAGTCTCTCATTATAAGTACCTGGAGTTAAAGCCTTCTTACCATCTTTTCCGGGACATACACTCATACAAAGACCGCAACCAGTACAATTAGCTTCATCAATTGCCATATAAAAGTTTTTACCATTTTCACCCATACTAGGTATTGTTTCTACTTTATCAATTCTAGCATCAATTAAATCATTATCAGTTAAACTAAATGGTCTTATTGCTGCATGAGGACAAACAAATGCACATTGATTACACTCTATACAATTTCCACTACACCATTTAGGAACAAGTTCGCTAGTTTTTCTTCTATCGCTTTTAGCCGTTCCGCCAGGAAAAGATCCATCTTGATATGGAAGAAAATCACTAACACTTAAATCGTTTCCACGAAGACTTAATACTTCATTTGTAAAATCTTTATTTTCTTTTTTATCCTCTATTAATGTAAATATTTTATTATTTATTTCTTCTAAATACTTTAGTCCTTCATCTATTGCGCCAATATTATTATTAACAACATCATTTCCTTTAGAAGCATAAGTCTTTCTAACTAAATCTTTAAAAGCACTTATTTCATTTATACTATATCCACCTATTTTTAACATATACATACAAACAATATTATTGATTTTTCCACGAAGTGAATATTTTTTATTTAATTCATCAAGATTAGCAATATATACTTTAATATTTTTATCAACTATAGTTTTTTTGTTTTTATAACTCATCAAAGCATTTAATTCTGCATCATTTTTATTACTTGCTATTAATAATATTCCATTATCTTTAATACCTTTTAATACATCATATCTACTTAAATAAATATCTTTTGATACAACTATAAAATCAGGAGTTGTTAAGAAATATGGGGCATCTATTTTTGATGGACCTACTCTTAGATGTGAGATAGTTACTCCACCACTCTTCTTTGAATCATATTCAAAATAACCTTGAACATAATTATTTTCTCCTAAAACTTTCATAAAGTTCTTACTTGCTCCAACCATTCCATCAGAGCCAAATCCCCATACTTTTATTTCTTTATAATCTCTTTTTATATCTATTTCTTTTGATGAAATACTATGATGTGTTACATCATCATTAATTCCAACTGTAAAATTATTTTTAGGTTTGTTATTAAATAAGTTTTCAAATACACCATTCATATCTTTAAGTGGAATATCTTTACTAGAAAGTCCATAACGTCCACCATAAACTTTAATATTTTTTTCTTTTAATACTTCAAGTACATCTAAATATAATGGTTCCCCAGCACTTCCAGCTTCTTTAGTTCTATCAAGTACTCCTACTACTCTTGTAGTGCTTGGTAATACTTGAAGTAAATACTTAGAACTAAAAGGTCTATATAAATGAACTTCAATAACACCAACTTTTTTTCCATTTTTATTTAAATAATCTACAACCGTTTTTAAAGTAGATGTAACACTTCCCATAGCAATTACAACATGAGTAGCATCACCTGCTCCATAATAATTAAATGGTTTATAGTCTGTTAGTGCTAAACGATTTAGTTTTTTCATATTTTCATTTACTATATCAGCCATCTCATCATAGTATTTATTTCTTACTTCTGTATTTTGAAAATAAACGTCTGCAGTTTGTGAAGTACCACGAGTTATTTCTTTTCCTAAATTTAAAGCACGACTTTTAAATTCCCTTATCTTTTCCATATTAGCAAGTTTCATTACTTCACTATCTTCTAATAATTCTACTTTATTTAATTCATGACTGGTTCTAAATCCATCAAAGAAATGTACAAAAGGTAAACTTCCATCTATAGCACTTAAATGTGAAACAATACTCATATGATAAGCATCTTGTACACTAGAAGAAGAAAGCATACAAAATCCTGTACTTCTTACAGCATATATATCTTGATGATCTCCAAATATTGAAAGAGCATGAGTTGCCAAACTTCTTGCAGCTACATGTATAACTCCTGGAAGCATTTCCCCAGCCATCTTATACATTGTTGGTATCATTAATAAAAGCCCTTGAGATGCTGTAAATGTTGTTGCAAGACTACCACCTTCTAAAGCACCATGTGTTACTGCAGCTGCACCAGCTTCACTTTGCATCTCTACCACTTTAACAGTATCATTAAATATATTTAATTTTCCTGAACTTGACCATTTATCAGTAAGAGTTGCCATAGGACTAGCTGGAGTAATTGGATATATTCCACATACTTCACTAAAAAGATAAGCACCTCTAGCAGCAGCTTCATTTCCATCAATTATTACATTATTTTTCATATCATCACCATATTCTATTATAATATAAAAACAAAATAAAAAAAAGAAGTCATATATTATTTTATTAATATATGCTTGCTAGATTCTCTAGTTTTAACAATTCATTATTTGTACAGATAATACTAATTGCATCAATACTAATACCATATTCATAATAATATAATTGTTCATCAATACTTTTATCTTTACAATAAATTTTAGTTAATTCATCTATATTTCTTGCATAATACTTATTATTATCAATTATATAGCTTAATACTTCTATATCTAATATATTTAAAATACTATTTAATTCTTTACTAGTAATATTATAAAAATAAATAATATGATAATTTTCTTCATATAATTCATTTTTATTATAAAATAATAATTTATCGCTATTAGAATCAACTTCTAATGTATTAAATAAAAAAAAGAAACATAAAAATAGTAATATTTTTTTTATATAAATCACCACTATTATTATGAATAATTAATACTTTTTTAAAACAAAAAAAAGAAAATATTTAATTATTTTCTTTTTCTATTTGTTGTTTTCTTTACAACTTTTTTATTGACCCTTGGTTTAATTATTTCATCATTTGAAGAAGTATATGTTGTTTCATCATTATAACTTGATTTATATTGTTTATTATTTTTAGAACTTAATTTTTCATATAAAGCATCATTTTGTTTCTTAACATAATAACAAACAACACAAGTACCTATAGCAACAAAAATACCATTAAATATAATTGGTCTAATTGTTTTAGCATACTCTTCTCTTTTAGCTTCACTTATAGCATCATTATATGCTTCAAATACATCATATCTATCTTTTGAATCATATAAAGTTTTAATAGCTGATTTAATTCCATCATCATAACTACTAGCATATCCTGGGAATACTTGATCTCCTATTATGATATAAGGAACTCCTCCAGCAGCTTCTCCCATGAAATCAGAAATCTTACTAAGTAATTCTGAGTTTACTTGATCAGACCAAACCTCAAATGCAACTAATTTAAAATATTTTCCATATTCTTCAGTAATGCTATTTAAGAATTTTAAAAATCCTTGACAATAATGACATCCATTACCTCTAAACATATAGATAACAATTTGATCATCAGTTTCACTATAATTTTTAAAGTCTTCTTTAATACCTTCTTGTGCTAAAACTTCTTTTAAATTTAAAGTTTTATAATCCTTTAAGTTAATCTCTTCATCATCTGCAGTTACTGCTTTTACATAAAATGGAGAAACTAACATCATTATTGATATTAATAAACCAAAAACTTTTTTCATATCCTTACCTCCTATATATAATTTTAAAACTTGTAAAGATAAATTGCAAGATTTTATTTAATTAGTTTCATAATTAAAGGTATTCTCATTTCATCTTCACATATTCCTGCATGCATTGATGTAAGATTGACACTATTTTCATTATATCTAAAGTATTTATCACTTATAGCAAGAGCAAAAAAGTCTCCTAAACTAGCTCTAAAATATTTATGATAATCCCCTCTTCCAAACCAAAATTCTCTTATTATTTCTTCTTTTGTTTTAAGAATAAAATCACGAGCAAAATATAAATTAAATAATTTTATAAACTCTTCTTTTTTATCTTCTTTTACTTTAAATGAACAAAATCTTCCTTCAATACTTATATCTCCATCTAATGTCTCAAAAAAGTCTTTATACTCACTAACCATTATACCTTTACTATTCATATGACCATGATCTGCAGTTACTATTAATAAAGTATCATGAAGTTTACTAGCAAGCTCTTCTGTACTCTTATTTATTAAGTTAAAAGAATCTATGCTTTCTTTTGAATCTGTACCATATTCATGCATAATAGAATCTGGATTTTCATAATATGCATATATATATCTTTTTCCTTCTTTTTTTGTTTCATTTATAATTGCTTCATTCATTTCATTTAAATCTTTATATTTAATTCCACCATGATTAGATACCATACTCGCATCATATGGTCCCTCTTTTATTTGATCAATTAGATTTTTATAACCATAATACTTACTTGCTATACTATATGGTGCAGCTTGTTTAAAAGTATCTTTATATGTATTTAAAAACAATGTTATTATTTTATTTTCTTCTTTTACATACATATCCCATCCAAGCCAATTATGCTCACTTGGATTAAGCCCACTTAGAATACTTGTAGTTGAAGCAGTAGTAGTACTAGGGCATACGCTAGACATACTTCTTTTTAAATTTACTCTTAAAAAATCATCACTTTTAAGTATCCTATTTATTAAATTATAACCCATTCCATCATATAGTATTAATACAACATTTTTAGGATTATTATTTTCTAAAACTTCATCAATATCACTAACAGTATTATGTTTATAATCTACTTTAAAATATTTTAAAATACTACATGCTATATTAGTAATACAATCATTATAATCAGGATATGTTTCTTTCATATAAATCACCTACAATTTGATTATATAAAAAATAAACCTTTTTTAAAAGGTTTATTCATTTAAATTCTTATAATATTTACTATCATTATTTTTTAATAATTTAATGTTTTCTTTACTTGTATATACCTTAATATAAATATTATCATCTATAATTACTTTATCATTTAAATTCTTTAAGAAATTTTTGAATAATTCTGGATTTCCTAAGCAATCTGTATAATGATATATAACATTACTATCAATACTATAATAAGAATTTAATTTACAATAATTTGGATAATCATAAACTATTTTTATATCATTATTTTTACTCTCAATATATTCTATATTATAATCACTAATTCTTAAATTATTATTCATTTTATATGTTAGTTCTTCTCTTACATAATAGTTTTCATTATATTCTTTAATAATACTAAAATCTTTATAACTTATTAATACTAATCCAAGAGATACACCTACTACTATTAATGATATTAAAAATGTTAAAAGTAAAAAGCCTTTTTTAACTTTTCTATTAATTATGAAACTAATAATAATATCAAGAATTATCAAATTAATAATAATTGATCCCAATAATCCAATTAAAGAACCTATAAATAGAATTCCACTTTGACTTATCAAAAATACTAAAACAAAACAAATAACAAATCCTATCAAACTACAAGCAAATCCAAGTCCTATTAAAGCCATAAAACATTTTATAAAAAATAATATTACTTTTATAAGACCATTAATAAATTTATAACCAGAGTGTTCAGGATCTCTAATAATGATTTTTTCTTCTTTTCTTTCAATTTTTTTAGAATCTTCTTTTTTTAATTCTTTATTGCCATTAGTATTTTCTTCTATATCACTATTCGTTTCTTTATCCACAATAGTATAATAATCTAAGTATCTAACTTTAAATATATGAAGCATAATAGAAATAGAAGCTAAAAATGCAAATAAGACATATACTCCATCAAATATTCTATTTAATCTGTAATATATATTATCTGGAAGAAAACCTAATATACTTTCAACTACATTTTGAAGAAGTTCGCCTAATAAAGCTGATATTATAAAAAGTACTATTGCTAAAAATAATTGTTCAAGTAAACATTTTATTTTATTCTTAAATTTCAAAGAACTAAATAAATTAACACTCTTACTTATATAGGATAAAAAACTATCTATATATTTATTAATATTATTTTTAGATTGCTTAGTTTTTTCTACTTCTTTGATATCTTGATTTAAAAGTTCATCAATATTTAAATCAAATAGTTTGCATAATTCTAATACTTTATCCATTTCAGGATATGCTACTCCAGACTCCCACTTTGAAACTGATTGACGTGATACATTAAGTTTTTCAGCTAAATCTTCTTGTGATAAATTATTATCCTTTCTAATCTTTTTTAAATTTTCTGATAAATTCATAAACATCCTCTCCTTACGTGAAAAATATATCATGTCAATTGGTTGCATCCTACCAATTTTGAGTTGATTTTTGCAACTTTTCGGTTGCATTTACTAAAATTATACAATTATTATAGTATTTTTATACAATAAAAAAAAGAGTATTATTTTTTTTAATACTCTTTTTATTTTAACTAAATAAGACTGCAAGATTATATTCTGATAAAGCACCTATACTATTTAAATTCATTGCATATTTTTCTTCTTCATTTTCTATTTCTTTATAAGTTAATACTCCATCAGTAATAGTTACTTCATAAGTAATTCCGTCTTCAGTAGTAGTAGCTTTATCTCCTTCAATAAATAAAACTAAATCTAATTTTACATTTCCTTTAATAACACCTTTTAAAAATATTGTATCTTCATTAATTTGAAGTAAATTCATTTCTTCGTTACCTTCTGAATGAAAATTACCATTATATTTAGTATCTAAATAAGCTCCTGAAAAATTATCATTATAGAATTCATCAAAAGTATATTCCCTAATTCCATCATAGAAACCATCTGAACCTTCTCCAGATCCTGTTACCTTAACTCCATTAGTAGTTGTTTTTTGAATTGTAACACTTTCATATTCATCTTCAAAATGTAATTTTCCATCTATAAATTCAAGATAATATACTGCGCCTGCATTTCCATTAGCAAAGTCAGCTACTACTTTTTTATCAGAAAGTGCTTGAATTTTTAAAATAATATTTCCTCTTTTATAAACTCCACTAAATTCATTTTGATCAATAACATCTTTTACTGTTCCAGTTTGTGAACTATATAAATTTTTTATACTCTTAACAGCAGAATATCTACTAAATTTTCTTGCATCATTCCAGTAAACATAAGTTCTTACTTTATAATAATATGCTTTATTCTTTTTAGCAGTCATATCTACATATGTTGCTTGATCACTATTTAATTCAGCTATTTTAGACCAGTTTTCATTATCAGTACTTCTATAAATTAAATATCCATCTGTTTCATTAAGTCCAGATACTTTTATAGTCAAAGGAACTTTACTTCCTGTATCTAATTTAATACTTGGAGTTTTAATCTTAACTTTAGCACTTATAACACTTGAATATGATCCACATTTATTATCTGCATTACAAGCTCTAACTTTATAATAATATGTTTCATTAAATCCTAATCCGCTATCAACAAATGAAGTTTTATCAGTTGAATCAACAAATACATATTCTCCTTTTTCTTCATCAGATCTATAAATCATATAATAACTAGCGCCTTTAACTGCACTAATAGTTAGTTTTAAAGATTGATATGTATTTTCTTTTATTGTTACTGTTGGTTTATCTAGTAATGTTCTAGCCATTACTACATCGCTATATGCACCATATACTTTTTTACCACTTACTGTTTTATATGCTCTTACTCTGTAATAGTATTTTGTATTAGCTTTTAATCCAGTATTATTAAATGATAATGTAGAATTTTTAGTTATTGTTTTTACAACAGTCCATGTTTTATTATTTGTACTTCTTTCAATAGAATATCCACTTTCACTTTGCTTATCATAGCTTACTTTAATACTATTTGCTTTTACTGCACTAAGCTTAACATTAGTCACTTTTAATGGAACTAATTTATACTTTACTTCATTTGAATATTTTTTCTCACCAAGACCTATAGCTCTTACCTGATAATAATAAGTTTTTCCATATGTAACATTTCTATCAACATAACGATTTGTAGTTACTTTTGCTACTTTTTTATATGTTCCACCTTTCTTATCAGTTCTATAAACTATAAATTTATCTGCATTATCATCTTCATCCCAATTAAGAATTAAAATAGAACCTTTTTTAGTAACAGTTACTTCTGGTTTTTGTAGTTGAGTCATAGCTACATAATCTGGTCTATCAACACCAAATTCTTCTATTAAATTAGCAATTTTTTCTTTATTTAATGATACTCTTAATTCCTTTATATATGAGCCACTAACTGAACCATCTTCAAATTCATAATCTTCAGTTTCAAATAGTACTCCATATTCATTAAAGAATTCTTCATTAATATCTATTTCTTCATCATTAATTTCAACATCTTTATCACTATATCCCATTGTATCAAAAACTGCATATACCATATTTTGGAAATATATTGTTTGACCCAAAATTAGTCCAAGATCAACATCATCTGCTGTCTTAGGGGCAGTTCCAAATAAAGAAATTACTTCATCTGTATAAACAAATGTTAATAATACACTATCATCATCATCCAATATCTCAATTTTATGATTATCTTTATCATAATTTAGTTTTAATTCAGCATCTGGATTTTCTCTACGTGCTTGAATTAACAATGCTTCCATAAAATTTGTTTTACTAAAATTCTCTACAACATCATCTACACTTACATAATCCTCCTCTCCTAATACTTTTGTTATATTAGTAAAGCTTACTAACATTAACAAACATAAAAACAACTTAAATATTTTCTTCATAAATTCTCCCTTCTAACATTCATGTTACTTTATAAATTAATTATAATATATAAATACATTTATTACAATTTACATCAAATTTACAAATATTTTTTACATAAAAACCAGTCAATAATTGACTGGTTTATTCTACATTAAATAATTATTTATACTGCGTTAATATATTTCCAACAGCTATTTTAGTAATCTCTCCTGTTTCTGTATTATATTGAATTTCATATCCGAAATTTTCAAATTCATCATAATTACATTCATATTTTGAACAATCATTTAATACTTCTTCTTTTG
>CAMKMS010000017.1 GCA_946413985.1 uncultured Mycoplasmatota bacterium | reverse complement strand
AAATGACGAATTATTAGATATTAAAGGCGGTTTTAGTGCATCAATGATTAATGCTGTTGTAAGAATGGGTACTATCCTTCTTGAAATAGGAAGGAGTCTTGGAACCGTTATCAGAAAAATTAAAGATAGAACAATATGTTAATAGTTAGCTTTTGCTAACTATTTTTATTAGAATCAATATAATTGATATTCTAATAATAAAGTGATATATTTATAATAGTGGAGGATAGATTTATTATGAAAAATAGAATAAAATTCTTTTTAGTATTTATGTTAAGTGTCACTGTGATTAGTTTATTAATCTGTGGTTTTATTGGCAAAAAAACATCAGTTAGTAATGATAAACTTGCTGGTGATTTTGTTGCCGTTGTTAATAATGTAAATATTTACGAAGGTGGAGGTGGTTCATCTGCCACTACACAATCTTGTCCCATTGGTTGCAATTGTAATAGCTCTGGTGGTTGTACAAGTTGCAAGAAAGGATACGTTCTTTCCAATGGAAAATGTATAAAATATGAATTAAAAAGTACTATAAAATTTGATGCAAATGGTGGAACTGGAACAATGAATAAACAAATTGTGAAAAATAATGTCTCTACCAAGCTACAATCTAACACATTTACAAAAAGAGGTTATGATTTTAAAGAATGGAATACAAAATCAGATGGAAGTGGAACAGTATATAAAGATGGAGGAAATATAAAAACAACTTCAGGTATAATTTTGTATGCAATGTGGACTCCAAAGACATATGTTGTAACAGCCAATGCAAATGGTGGAGTTATTTTATATAATTCCGAGTGGAAATATATAGGTGATGGTACTGCAGTAAAAAAATCATTAATTTATGGAACAACATATGGAAAACTACCAGTTCCTTTAAGAAGTGGATATACATTTGATGGATGGTATACTGCAAAAACTGGTGGTAAAGAAGTTTTATCAACAACACCAGTATATACTATAGTAAATTATACAATGTATGCTCGTTGGACTAAGAATGAAGAGGATATAGAAGATTCTAAAATAATATTTAAAAATGGTGGAACTGATGAAATGGTTTCACAAACTATAAAAAATAATACATCAACACCATTAAAAGAAAATACATTTAAAAAGTCAGGTTATTCATTTAATGGATGGAGTACTAAAATTGATGGAAGTGGAACAAATTATTCTAATAAAAATAATATTACTGTAAATAGTGATTTGGTTTTGTTTGCAAAGTGGAAAGCAAATACATATACTGTAACAGCTAATGCTAATGGTGGAACAATATCATCATATAATGGATGGACAAAAACTAGTAATACTACTGCAACAAAACAATTAACATACGCAACAACATATGGAGATTTACCTGTACCAGTAAGAGATGGATATATATTTGATGGGTGGTATACATCAAAGACAGAAGGTAAAATAGTTGTATCAACAACAAAAGTTTATACAGTAGTTAATTATACAATGTATGCTCGTTGGCAAGAAATAGGTTCAGTAATAATTTCTTTTGATTCTAACGATGGTTCAAATCAATTAATTAAGCAAAAAGTATCAAGTAATAAGCTAACTACTTTAAGTGAAAATAAATTTAAAAGATCAGGTTATACATTTATTGGATGGAATACAAAAACAGATGGTAGTGGAACTACATATCAAAATAAAGGAAGCATTCAAGTATCAGCAAATACTACTTTATATGCAATGTGGAAAGCAAATACGTATACTGTAACAGCTGATGCAAATGGTGGAACAATATCATCATATAATGGATGGACAAAAACTAGTGATGCTACTGCAACAAAACAATTAACATATGCAACAACATATGGAAATTTACCTGTACCAGTAAAAAGTGGTTATAAATTCGTTGGATGGTATACAGCAAAGACAGAAGGCAAAGTAGTTGTATCAACAACAAAAGTTTATACTGTTGTTAATTATACAATGTATGCCCGTTGGGTTGAGGATAAAGTTACAATTAGTTTTAATGCAAATGGTGGAACAGGTCATATGAATAATCAAAAAGTAAGCCGTGGTGTTGATACTATATTAAATGTTGTAATAGGATATAATAAAAGTGGATATACATTTACCGGATGGAATACAAAATCTGATGGTAGTGGAACTTCATATGCAAATCAAAAGAAAATTAATATATCATCAAATACAACTTTATATGCAATGTGGAAAGTAAATACTTATACAATAACTGCTGATGCAAATGGTGGAACAATATCATCACTAAATGGATGGACAAAAGCTAGTACTACTACTACAACAAAACAATTAACATATGGTAAAACATATGGAGATTTACCAGTTCCAGTTAGAGATGGTTATAAGTTTATTGGATGGTATATATCAAAGACAAGTAGTAAAGAAGTATTATCAACTACAAAAGTGTATGCAACAGCTAATTATACAATGTATGCCCGTTGGAAAGTTAAAACTAATAATACTGTAACATTATATTTTGACAAGAATGGTGGCACAGGAAGTATGGGCACACAGGATGTTGAAAAAGGTGCTGCTATTACAATAAGAGAAAATAAAGGTTTTTATACAAGAGATGGTTATACATTTACTGGTTGGAATACTAAAAAAGATGGAAAAGGGACTTCATATAAAGATAAAGGAAGTATTACATTAACACAAGATACTACTTTATTTGCACAATGGAAACGAGATACATATACTATTACATTTGATGGAAATGGTAATACGAATACTATGCCTAAACAAGTAGTTAATAGCAAAGAGGCAACAAAATTAAATGCAAATACATTTAAGAATAGTGGCTATGTCTTCACAGGATGGAATACTAAAAAAGATGGAAAAGGGACTTCATATAGTGATAAGCAAAGTGTAAAATTAACTTCTAATCTTACACTATATGCACAATGGGCAAAAAAAGAAGAACATACAATAAAATTCGAATTAAATGGTGGTAGCACCAAATCTCCTCTAAGGAGTAAAAAAGTTTACTATGGTGATAAATTACCAAACCTAGATAGCAATGACATACCAACAAGAACTGGATATGTATTTCTTGGATGGCATGATGGTAAGGCCGCCTTTGTAAGTAAACAATATTATAATAAAAAGAATGAACCTACAAGATCTTATGATAAAACATCTGATCTTACATTATATGCTGTATGGGAAAAGAAAATTGCAGAATACAAATACGATAAAAATTATAAAGGAACAAGATCCTTAGAATATGATATTAGAGAATATACAAATGCTGCAGGTGGTACTTCTTTGATTACAAAAATATGGGTAGATGATCCTTATAATCAAATGAAGGTAGCTATTGCAAGTAGTTATCCTTCTACTGAAAAACATTATACAATTATTAGCAATGAAGTTAAAAATAAAGGATATAAAGAAAAAGCATTGGTTGCTATTAACGCAAGTCCGATGATTAGTAATAGGTTTTATCCAAAGGCTCCTAGAGATTGGGATGGTCAACCTGCAATTAATACTTTTGTTAATGAAAGTAAACCAGAATCAAATAGAACATATAATGATAAGAAAAATGGTAAGTATACCATATTTGACTCAGGTTTCCTTACAGAAGACCCTACGGTGTTCGTGTGGTATCGCTATGCAGCAGGTATTGGCAAAGATGGTAAACTTAAGTCATTTCAATCAGCTGTTTCTTGGACTACTATGACGCAAAACCCTAAATATGAGAAACTATACAAAAATTTTAAAAGCAATGAATCAACAGTCAATAAGTGGTTAGAGGATAATAAAATTCAAAATACATTTGGATTTGGACCTGTATTATTACAAGATGGCGAAAGAATGCAAGTGCCAAAAAGTGATGATGAAAAAAAGTATCTTAAGGCCAAAAATGCATGGGCTAGTAATGGTCAAAGACAGGCAGTTTGCCAAATCGACGCTCATAACTTTATATTTATAACAGATACTGTTGAAGGAAAGAAAAATGGTTCATCTTTCAATTCTCTAGCTGATTTAATGGTAGCATTAGGCTGTAAAACCGGTTATAATTTAGATGGCGGGGGTTCTAGGGCATTTGCCTTTAAGAAAGGTACAACTGGAACATATAAATTGCACAATAGTAACAATATTTATGGATTTGATGGGTATAGTTCAGAATGGGATGATTCATATAATATTAGAAAACCTGCCCCAGATAGTGGACCATATCCACATAGTAAAACGAATTTAAATTATATGAATATTAGTTTTAAAGATGACCGTCGTGGTGCAGATATGTTATATTTTGTTGAAAAGTAAGAAGGGATGACAATATGAAGAAGAAAATAATAATAGGATTGGTATTACTAGTTATATTTATTGTGATTGGATATTATGTTGGTTCTAACAAGAATATTAGTAGCAAATTAAAAAAGTATTATGAAAATGAAACGACCTATTTAAAGAAAAATAATGATAACCCTGAATACTTTAATTATGAAGGAATTGAATATAAGAGAATAAAAATAGAAGATGCAAAAAAAATAGCAGATAAAAATAAAGCGGTTTGTGGCTTAACTCAAATGGATAATTATTCACGTGAAGAAGACATTAATTTATGTTTTGAAAACATTGGTAAGAATAGTATTGTTTATATAGAAAATGGTACTTCTTATTATATGAGACCCGCTATGGATTGTAATAATAATACTGATGAAGATGAAGAAGAATATGGATCAACTAAATGTGAATTAGTTGATAAGTATTATGATATGGCTAAGTTATCATTTATCGATAATGCTAAAAATATAATAGCAAGAATAAATCAATTTAATGGTGTTGAATTCTTATTTGAAACTACTAAAGGTGAGTTATATTACTTTATGCCATTAGGAATTGATGATGATAGGGCTGCTGTTATTGCCAAAGTAACTTTACCAAGTAAATTAAAGAGTTTTAATAACATTGAAGATGGTGAATCACCATATGGAACAGATATCGTTTTGGTTTTAGAAGATAATAATAAATATGTTGTAAAATATAATTATAATACTAATAAGGCTTTTTTGGTAAAATATGATGATTATTTATCTGGAAATTATGATGAGATGGGTGGTAATGATGTATCTGATGATGAGTTTGTAGAAATTAGTCTTGATTCAAAAATTGAAACAAAATCATATGTAGGTAGAGAAGCATTTGATACAGTTAAAAATGAGCTTAATAAAAAGAATTCAGTTTTAAATATAGGAAATCCTAAACTAGAAGATACATATGGAACATTAGGAATAAATAATGGTAAAGTTACATTTGAAGTTAATTATCCTAATGAAGAATCTACTCTTGAGCAAACAAGATTCATAGTTAGTAGCATTCCTTCTCCTGTTGGTGTATATATGCCTCAAGGAATTAGTACTAGTGCTGATTTCGTCGTTGAGTTTTATGTAATTAACAATAAAAATGATATATATGTTGTTAACTTTACTTTGAGAGATCCAGATTCTAATAAAACTATTTATAAAGTTAAATAAAAGGGACTTTTAAAGTCCTTTTTAATATGTTATTATATGTTTTAAGTGATTTTTATGAGTAGTAAATTATATGAATTAGTAACTAACCCAAATACAAAATTAAATGATGATTTTATTAATGAATCCTTTGATTTGATGATTAATAAAGAAGAAGGATTAGAAAAATATATTTCTGATTTTTTAATTGATAATTCTATTTCTTGTTTAGGTTCATATTCGCCTATAGATAAAGTTATTCTTATTAATGAGGAATTAATAAATAATACACCAAGGCTATATGATCCAAAAATATTTGCTTTAAGTGTTATAAGGCATGAAATGGAACATGCAAGAAATCTAAAAAGAGTATATGAAGGTGGAAATGATATAGAATCAACAGTTGTTAGATATTCACTTATTGATTATATTCAACAAAACGGATTGTATTCACCTTTTGGATTTCAATATGATAATCAACCACATTATCACTTTAAAAAGAAATCAAATTATGAATTTGATCCAGAAGAAAGAATAGCTGATATCAAATCTAATAAATATATTGTAAATTTATTAAAAAATCAAAGGACAAGTAGAGATTTATTAGTAGCAAGAAGTTTTCTTTATTATGCATATATTAGAGGTTATAAAGATAATAGGTATTATTTAGAGCCTCCAACATATACATATTTAGTAAATATGGAAATGTATCGTGATTATTATTTACTAAAAAGAATAGTTGATAATAATAATTATTCACTTTATACTAGAGTACTACTTGGACTTCCAATTACATATAATGAAAAAGAAAGTACATTACTTAGAAAAGCAAGATTACAAAGAAGAAAGTAAAAGTTGTATCTTCTTTTTTATTATGTTAAAATTATTTAAGTCAATATGGAGGATATATGATTAAAAAATTATCTAAAAGTATAAGAGAATATAAAAAAGAATCAATATTGTCTGGTCTTTTTATAACAATAGAAGTAATAATGGAAGTGTTAATTCCTCTTATCTTAGCTTATTTAATAGATGATGGAATAAATGCTTCAAATATAGAAGTGGTATGGATTAGTAGTGGACAATTAATTATTGTTGCTTGTATATCTTTAATTAGTGGAGTTCTTGCTAGTAAATATTCTGCTATAGCTAGTGCTGGATTTGCTAAAAACTTAAGACAAGATATGTATTTTAAAATACAAGATTATTCTTTTTCAAATATTGATAAGTTTACTTCAAGTAGTCTTGTTACAAGATTAACAACTGATATTTCATATATTCAAAATGCATATATGATGATTATTAGGACTGCTCTTAGAAGTCCATTTATGTTGATTTTTGCTCTTACTAGTGCATTTTTTATAAATAAAAAAATAGCTTTAATATATTTAGTAGTTATACCATTTTTAGGGTTTTCTTTATTTCTTATTGCTAATAGAGCACATCCTAGATTTAAAAAAGTTTTTGAAACATATGATGAATTAAATACAGATGTTCAAGAAAACGTAAGAGGTATTAGGGTAGTTAAATCATATGTAAAAGAAGAATATGAAAAACAAAAATTTGGAAGAATTTCTAAACTTATATATGATAGATTTTCAAAAGCAGAAAAGATTGTTGCTTGGAATCAACCAGTTATGCAATTTAGTATGTATGCATGTATTTTAGCAATTGCATTTTTTGCTTCTAAAATGATAGTTGGTGGTGAATTAACGACTGGAGAATTAACTAGTTTACTATCATATACGGGTCAAATACTTAGTAGTTTAATGATGTTATCTATGATATATGTTATGACTATAATATCAGCAACAAGCGCAGAAAGAGTTTGTGAAGTACTAGATGAGAAGAGTGACATTAAATCAAAAGAAAATCCTGTTATGAATGTAAAAAATGGTGATATAGAATTTAAAAATGTATCATTTAGTTACTCAAAAAATAAAAATAAACTTGCTCTTAAGAATATTAATTTAAAGATTAATTCTGGAGAAGTAATTGGTATTATTGGTGGAACTGGTTCATCTAAATCAACTTTAGTTAATTTAATCAATAGATTATATGATGTTAATGAAGGTGAAGTTTTATTAGGCGGAGTAAATGTTAAAGAATATGATCTTGAAGTATTAAGAGATAGTGTATCAGTTGTACTTCAAAAGAATGTACTATTTTCTGGAACAATTATTGATAACATGAGATGGGGTAAAAAAGATGCAACACTTGATGAAATAAAACATGTTTGTGATTTGGCTTGTGCTAGTGAATTTATTGAAAAATTCAAAGAAAAATATGAATATGTTTTAGATCAAGGCGGTACGAATGTATCAGGTGGTCAAAAGCAAAGATTATGTATTGCTCGTGCACTTCTTAAAAATCCAAAAGTATTAGTACTTGATGATTCAACTAGTGCTGTAGATACAAAGACAGATGCTCTAATTAGAAAAAATTTAAGCAAGTATTTGCCAAGTGTTACTAAATTAATAATTGCACAAAGAATAGCAAGTGTTGAAAATGCTGATAGAGTAATAGTTATTGATAAAGGTAAAGTAGTAGATTTTGACACTCCTAAAAATTTGCTTAAGAATTGTGATATATATAAAGAAGTTTATAATTCACAAAAGAAAGGGGTGGAATAATGCATAATAGAAGTTTTGATCCAAGTCAAAAATTTAATAAGGATACCTTTAAGAGATTATTAAAATATATGTCTAAATATAAGTTTAGATATTTAATAGTGCTTATATGTATAATAATTAGTTCTGTTGTTCAAATAGCAGGTCAGTTATTCTTAAAGACTTTAATTGATGATTATATTACTCCTTTAATTGGTAGTGAAAATCCTGTATATACTGGTTTAATTCACTTTATATTTATTATGGCTAGTGTATATTTGATTGGTGTAATTTGCTCATTTTTATATAATAGAATTATGATTAGTGTTGCTCAAGGAGTACTTAAAAATATTAGAGATGATATGTTTAATCATATGCAAACATTACCTATATCTTATTTTGATAATAATACTCATGGAGATATTATGAGTAGATATACAAATGATACAGATAGTTTAGAAATGATGGTTTCTCAAAGTTTACCAGGATGTGCCGGTTCAATAATTTCAATAATATCAATATTTATATCAATGCTAACACTAAATATACCACTTACTTTTGCTGTAGTAATTGGAGTATTTTTAATGATATTTGGGACTAAAAGTATTATTAAAAAATCAGGTAATTATTTTGTAAAACAACAGGATTCTTTGGGTAAATTAAATGGATTTATTGAAGAAATGATTGACGGACAAAAAGTAATAAAAGTATTTACTCATGAAGAAGAAGCTAAAAATGATTTTGTTAAATTAAATAATGAATTATTTGAAAATGGAAGTAAAGCAAATGCATATGGAAATATGATTGGTCCTATTACTAATAATGTAGGGTATTTGATATATGTTATTGTTGCACTACTTGGTGGAATCTTAGCTATTAAAACAAATACATTTACATTAGGTGCAATAGCATCATTCCTAACATTAACTCATAGTTTTACTCGCCCGATAATGCAAATAACTAGTCAATTTAATATGATAGTTCGTGCTCTTGCTGGAGCTACTAGAATATTTAATCTAATGGATGAAAAAGAAGAAGAAAATACTGGAACAGTAAAACTAGTATATGCAAAATATGAAAATGATAAATTAGTTGAAAGTAATAAAAGAACTGAGATTTGGGCATGGAAAGATAAAGATAAATTAACATTATTACAAGGAGATATAAGACTTAATAATGTATCATTTAGTTATGAAGAAGGAAAAGAAGTAATACATGATATTTCATTGTATGCAAAACCTGGTCAAAAAATAGCTTTTGTTGGTTCAACTGGAGCAGGAAAAACAACAATATCAAATTTAATTAATAGATTCTATGATATTGAAAGTGGTAGTATTACTTATGATGGAATTGATATTAAAAAGATTGATAAAAGAGATTTAAGACGTTCACTAGGAATGGTGCTTCAAGATACAAATCTATTTACAGGTACAATACTTGATAACATTAGATATGGAAGAAGTGATGCAACAAGAGAAGAATGTATTGAAGCAGCTCGTCTTGCAAATGCAGATAATTTTATTAATTTACTTCCAAATGGATATGATACGATGATTTCGTCAAATGGTTCTAATTTATCACAAGGAGAAAGACAACTTCTTGCTATAGCGCGTTGTGCTGTTGCAGATCCTCCTGCTATGATTTTAGATGAAGCTACTTCTTCAATAGATACTAGAACTGAAAAAATAGTAGGTGAAGGTATGGACAAATTAATGAAAGATAGAACTGTATTTGTAATAGCTCATAGACTATCAACAATTAGAAATGCAAAAGCTATTATGGTTATGGAACAAGGAAAAATAATTGAAAGAGGAGATCACGATACTTTAATAAAACAAAAAGGTAGATATTATGAATTATATACAGGAAGTGTTGAATTAGATTAGTAGATTAATATCTACTTTTTTTCTTTTTACATATAATTTAATATGATTAATAAAATATTAAAAAATAATTTTGAGATTAATTTAAAAAACAATATATTAGATATTAAAAACTATATAAAAATTATTGATATAAGTAATTATAAAATTGAAGTGCTACTTGATAAAAAGAGATTAATTGTTAATGGAAAAGAATTATTAATTAAATGTATGGATGAATATGAAATTGTTATTAAAGGTGATGTTATAAGCATACAATTTAAAGATGAATAAAGTAAAAATAATTGTATATGAAAATGGCTCTAATTTTATAAATTATTTAATTAATAATAATATCTATTATTATGATTTAGAGTGTAAAGATAATTATACTTTAACAGTTAGTTTGGATAATTATAAAAAAATTAAAAGAAGATTTAAAACAAGTATTATTAGATATTATGGTAAAGTGGGAATAGTATATTTTTTTGATTTTCATAAATATATGATTGTTTCTATTATATTATCTTTATTTGTTTTATATCTTCTATCAAATACAATATTTAATGTAGAAATTATTAGTGATAATAAAGAAATTTGTAATACTTTAACAAATGATTTAAAAGACTTTGGTATTTATAAATATAAAAGGAAAAAAAGTTTTGAGGAATTAGTTGATATAAAAAATAAAATACTTGAAAAAAATAAAGATTTATTAGAATGGATTGAAATTATAGAAAGTGGTAGTACATATAAAGTAGAAATAACACCTAAAATAATAATTAACAAAAATAAATCAAAACTAAAAGAAAGTAGTATATATGCTAAAAAGAGTGGCTTAATTAAAAGAATAATTGTTTATAAAGGAAGTAAAATAAAAGAAAAAAATGATTATGTAAAAAAAGGTGATTTATTAATAAGTGGTAATATATTAAAAGATGATAAAGTTGTTTTAAAGATAAAATCTAGTGGAATTGTATATGCTGAAGTATGGTATTTAGCTAAAGTAAATATTCCATTTGAAATGACTAAAAAAGAATATACGGGTAAAAGTATTAATCATTATTATTTAGATATTAATGGCTTTAAGTTTACTATAATTGGTAAATATGATAATAAAAATACTGTTAATGAGAAGAAATTAATTATTAAAAAACCATATTTGTTATTTGATATATATAAGGAGAATAAAAAAATATATAAAGATAAAACTTATAAAATAAGTCAAACTGAAGCATATGAAATTGCAATTAAAGAAGCTGAATTAAAAATCAAAGAAAAACTTAAAGATGATGAATATATTATATCTAAAAATGTTTTGAAAAAAGAGGTAAATAGTAGTAAAATGTATATAGAAGTATTTTTTAAAGTATATGAGAATATTGGATATACTTCGAATATTGATAAGATAGGAGAAAACAATGCACGCAGCAATTAAAGAAGTAATTGAAATGTCATGGCCAACAATAATTGTATTATTGTCAGTTTTTATTATTATGAGATTTACAACTTATTTTACTGGTGAAGAAAAAAAGTTTGTGATTCATCATGAATTATTTAATCTACTATTTATGACATATTTATTAGTATTATTTAGATTAGTTACTTCTCAAGATATTTCCCTTCTTAATTCAACTAATTTAATACCTTTTAGAGAAATACTTAGATATGATGTTGGTACGAGTGAATTTAATAGACAAGTAATTGGAAATATAGTATTATTTATACCATTTGGATATTTTATGAGTCATTATTGTAAAATAAGAGGATTAGGTACAATTACTATTGTTTCTTTCTTAACAAGTTTTGTAATAGAAACAGTTCAACACTTTATAGGAAGAAGTTTTGATGTTGATGATATTATATTAAATATAGTAGGTGGAATTTTAGGATTTTTAATTTATATAGCATTAAATGCAATAAAGAATCATTTACCAAATTTTTTGAAAAAAGATTGGATATTAAATATAATTAGTATTATTATAATAGCATTAATTGTTTTATACATTTTTAAATATATTATTTAAAGGGAGTAAAAATGAAAGATTATATATTTAATACAACTGATGAAGAAATTGATACAAGTGAATTAGATAGTGTAATTAAATTTGCTTGTAAACATTTAAAAATTGAAAATCCATTACTAAATATAGTAATTGTAGATAATAAAAGAATTCAAGAAATAAATAGAGATTATAGAGGAAAAGATGCAGTTACTGATGTAATAAGTTTTGCATTTGAAGAAGTAAAAGATGTTAAGTATGACAATATTAGATTTCTTGGGGAAATATATATATCATATGAAAGATGTAGGGAACAGGCAGAGTCTTTTGGGCATAGTGTAAGAAGAGAATTTTCATATTTAGCAGTTCATGGATTATTGCATTTACTTGGATATGATCATATGACTGAAGAAGATAAAAAAGTAATGAGAGCTCTTGAGGAGGAGATTTTAAATGAATATGATATCAAGAGATGAAAGAAAAAAACAAAAAGGCATAAAAAAGTTTTTTCTTAGTTTCACTTATGCAATTAAAGGATTAAAATATGCTTATAGAAATGAACAAAATTTAGCATTTGATATAGGTATGTCAATATTGATAGTTATTGCAGGATTTTTATTTAAAGTAAGTATTAGTGAATGGGCACTACTTGCATTAACTATAGGGATTGTTTTATCATTAGAATTAATTAATACAGCTATTGAGGCAGTAGTTGATTTAGTAACAGAAGACTATCATCCACTTGCTAAAGTAGCAAAAGATACTTCTGCAGCTGCTGTATTTATATGTGCAATAGCTTCAGTAATAGTAGGACTTATAATATTTTTACCCAAAATTATAAATTTGATATTCTAAAGGAGTAGTAAATGAAGGAAAGATTAGAAAAATTGTTAAATAATTGTTATGCACCAATATCTCATTTTGGTGTTAGTTCAGTTTTAGTAACAAAAGATGGTCATTATTTTGAAGGAGTAAATGTTGAAGATGCATCTACACGTGCTGGAATATGTGCTGAAAGAAATGCCATTACTTCTTTTGTTACAGCTGGTTATAAAAAAGGAGACATAAAAGAAATAAATATAATGTTATCTTCTGGTAGAATAGGTACACCTTGTTTTGTTTGTAGACAATTAATAAGTGAATTTTGTGATGAAGATACTATGATAAATTGTTATACTAAAAATGGTGAAGTAAAACATTTTACAGTTAAGGAATTATGCCCACATCCATTTGGAGAGGAAGACTTATTATGAAAAGTGGTTTTGTAAGCATAATAGGAAGACCTAATACAGGAAAAAGTACTTTATTAAATTCAATAATAAATGAGAAAGTAGCAATTATATCTGAAAAACCTCAGACTACAAGAAATCTAATTCAAGGTATTTATAATGATGAAGAATCTCAAATAGTGTTTGTAGACACTCCAGGAATTCATAAACCAGTAGATAAACTTGGGGTAGCATTAAATAGTCAAGCATATTATTCAATTAATGATGTAGATATTGTTTTATTAGTGGTTGATGCTAGTGTGTCTTATGGAAAAGGAGATCAATTTATAATTGATAAACTTATTGGATTAAAAAAACCAGTATTTTTGATTTTAAATAAAATAGATAAATTAACTGATGATGAATTAATAGTTAAAATAAATGAATATAAAGATTTATATGAATTTGCTGAAGTTGTACCTATTTCAGCATTAAAAAATGATAATGTAGATAAATTAATCAAAGTTTTAAAAGGATACCTACCTGATAGTGTTAAGTATTTTATGAATGGTGAAACAACTACAAGTGAACTTGATTTTAGATTATCTGAAATGGTTCGTGAAAAGATATTCATTCACACTGAAGATGAAGTACCTCATTCAATATCATGCAAATTAATTGGATATGAAGAAAGTGATGAATTAGTAAAAGTATATGTTGATATTATTGTTGATAGGGATTCGCTAAAAAAAATAATTGTTGGTCATAATGGAAGTATGATTAAAACTATAGGTCAAGAATCTAGAATAGATATGGAAAAACTATTAGGTAAAAAAGTATATCTTGAACTATATTGTAAGACAATAAAAAAATGGAGAGAAAAAGAGAAATATATAAAAGATTTAGGATATTTAATTAAAGAAGATGAATAATATTTTTACTTTCCTTGCAATATAATATTGTAAGGAGAATAAAATGAATAAACAAGAAGCTTGGAAAAAATTTAAAGAAACAGGAAAAATTGAATATTATTTAAAATATAAGAAAGGAAAATGAAAGTATAAAGATTGTCTTTATACTTTTTAACTCAAGTATGAAGATAATTAGTGTGGAAGGAATCGTTGTTAATACTATAGCTTATAAAGAAAATAGTAAAATACTAAATATTTTAACAAAAGATATGGGTATTATTGGTTGTGTTTCAAAAGGCTGTAAAAAGTTAAAAAGTAAACTAAGAAGCATAAGTGAAAAATTTGCTTATGGTACTTTTCATATGTATTATAAAGAAGATGGTTTATCTACACTAATAGATGGAGATATAAAAGATTATTTTGTTAATATAAGAAGTGATATTATAAAAATTAGTTATCTTACATACATATGTGAATTATCAAATAATGTATATAAAGAAAGTAATAGTAATGAAATATATCCTTTATTAATAAGTTCTGTTTTAAAAATAGAAGAAGGGTTTAATCCTAGAATTATTACAAATATTTTAGAATTACAATTTTTAGAATATCTAGGTATTAATTTGAATTTAGATAATTGCGTAGTATGTGGAAATAGTAAAGTGGTAACATTATCACTACCTAAGGGTGGATATATTTGTCAGAAGCATAGAACTACTGAAGAATTATTAGATCCTAAAGTATTAAAACTACTAAGACTATATAATTATGTAGATATATCTAAAATAAGTAATTTAGATATAGATGAAAATGTAAGTAAAAAAATATCAAATATTATTGATTTATATTATGAAGAGTATTCTGGAGTATATTTAAAAAGTAAGAGAATGTTAAAAGAATTAGATAATTAAATATATCATTTATTGGTATATTTTTTTATTTTTGAAATAAAATATAAAAGTTAGCACTCCATGCTTGACAATGCTAAAAGATGATATTATAATTATATTAGCACTATTGTGAAATGAGTGCTAAGGAGGTATATGATGATTGGAAGTAGACAAAAAGATTTACTTAGAGAAATTGTTGAAGAATATATTAAATCAGCAAGGCCTGTAGGTAGTAAATCTTTATGTAAAAAGTTTAAATGTTCAAGTGCTACCATTAGAAATGATATGGCTAGTCTTGAAGAAGCTGGATATTTAGAAAAGACTCATATATCTTCAGGACGTGTTCCATCAGAAGAAGGTTATAGATATTATGTAGATAACTTAATGGAACCTAAAAAGATTAGTGGAGAAGATATGCTTAAACTCCAAACTATATTCAATAATAGAGAGTTAGAACTAAATGATGCAATAAGCAAGAGTTTAGAGATAATAAGCGATATTACTAATTACACTAGTGTTGTTTTAGGAAAATCTTCTAGTGATAATAAACTACAAAAAGTTGAAGTTATTCCTATTAATTCTAAACAATTAATAGCAATAGTAATAACTGATACAGGACATGTAGAAAGTAAGAATGTTTATCTAGAAGAAAGTGTATCTACAGAAGAAATATCTAAGACTACTGAGATACTAAATAAGATGCTTATTGGGACGCCAATAGATGATGTTCCTAGTAAATTAGAATTTGATATTAAACCTATTATAAGAAATTATATTCAAAATTATGAAGTGGTTTATAATGCATTCTATAGTGCACTATCAAATTTTACAAGTAATAGGGATGTAAAATTTACTGGTAAAGCCAATATATTAAAACAACCAGAATTCAACACAGTTGATGATGTTAAAAACATTATAAGTAAATTTGAAAGCAAAGATATGGTGAGTAAAATTGAAGAAAGTGATGATGAGGTTAAAGTATATATTGGTAGCGAAAATGAGATTGATGATAGTGTTACTGTAGTTAAAACTAAATATAAGGTTGATGGTAGAGAAGGAACAATCGCTATTATTGGACCTAAGAGAATGGAATATGAAAGGGTAATCAATATGCTTGAATACTTAAAGAGTCATATTGAAGCCAAAGGAAAGGATGAATGACTTGAAAAAGAATAATAAAGAAAAAGTAAATGAAGAAACAAAAGTAAACGAAGAAACTACAGCTGGATGTAATCCAAGTGATTGTGAGTCTTGTGGTGGATGCGCAGGTGGTATTGATCCAGAAACTATGGTTCAAATTCTTGGTAGTAGAAATCAAGAATTAGAAGATAAATATATACGTTTACAAGCTGAGTATTTAAACTTTAAAACAAGAACTCAAGGTGAAATTAGTAGAATGCTTCAATATGAAGGAGAGGATTTCATAAAAGAAATACTTGAGATTAAAGATAACTTTGAACGTGCAATTATGATGGATGATAATGATTTAAGTGATGAAGTGAGTAGATTCTTAAGTGGATTTAAGATGATACTTGCAAGTCTTACTGTTTTACTTGATAAATTTGAAGTAAAAGAAGTAGATTGTTTAGGGCTTGAATTTGATCCACATGTTGCAGAAGCTGTACTTACTGAACATGATCCTAATAAACCGGAAAATGTTGTTTTAGAAGTACTAAAGAAAGGTTATAAATACAAAGATAAATTAATAAGACCAGCAATGGTAAAGGTTAATAAATAATGCGTAACAAAATATTATTAATGCAATTTTTATCACAATATCATTATGGATATAATCCAGAATATGAAAATCTCAGTGAAGAAGAGAAAGCATATATGGATTATGTTGAAGAGTGTTTAAGTGATGAAAATCTAGAGTTTTCTGATGCATGTACAAAATTAATGCTATTTATACTAGAACTTACATCTAAGATGGATACAGAAGAAGAACTTACTAATGAAGAAGTAATTTTTAGAAAAGAAAAAATATTATTTGGATTTAGTGAGGAAGATAAAAATAGACTTGAATCATTTATGTATGCTTGTATAGAAACTATGGGTATATATAGTGAAGAGAGGGTTATGGAAAGAAAATTAAAAAAGAAAGGAAATGATAATTATGGCAAAGACAAATAAAGTTATAGGTATAGATTTAGGAACAACAAACAGTTGTGTTTGTGTTTTAGAAGGTGGAGAGCCAAAAGTAATTCCAAATGCTGAAGGTAATAGAACAACTCCATCTGTAGTTAGTTTTAAAAATGGAGAAGTAAGAGTAGGAGATGTTGCAAAAAGAGAAGCTCAAACTTCTACAAATGTTATTAGTTCAATTAAGAGATTAATGGGAACTAAAGAAAAAGTTGAAGCTGAAGGTAAAAAATATACACCTGAAGAAATTAGTGCAAAAATATTAATGAATTTAAAGGATACAGCAGAAGCTTATCTTGGTGGAGAAGTAACTAAAGCAGTTATTACTGTTCCAGCATACTTTAATGATGCTCAAAGACAAGCAACAAAAAATGCTGGTAAAATAGCTGGACTTGATGTTGAAAGAATTATTAATGAACCAACAGCTGCAGCACTTGCATATGGACTTGATAAACAAGAAAATGCACATACTGTATTAGTATATGACCTTGGTGGTGGAACATTTGATGTTTCAATATTAGAACTAGGAGACGGAGTATTTGAAGTTAAATCAACTAGTGGAAATAACCATTTAGGTGGAGATGATTTCGATCAAAGAATAATGGATTATCTAATTAGTGAATTCAAGAAAGAAAATGGAATAGATTTATCTAAAGATAAACTAGCTCTTCAAAGATTAAAAGAAGGAGCAGAAAAAGCTAAAAAAGATTTAAGTGGAGTAAAATCTACTCAAATTAGTCTACCATTTATTACTCAAGGAGATAGTGGACCATTACATTTAGATATGACACTTACTCGTGCTAAATTTGAAGAGTTAATTAGTGATTTAGTTGAATCAACTAGAAAACCAGTTAGAGATGCTTTAAAAGAAGCTAAGTTAAAAGCTAGTGATATTGATAAAGTATTATTAGTTGGTGGATCTACAAGAATTCCTTGTGTTCAAGAATTAGTTAAAGAAGAACTAGGAAAAGAACCAAGTAAAGAAGTTAATCCTGATGAAGTAGTTGCTATGGGAGCAAGTATTCAAGGTGGAGTTTTAACAGGAGAAGTAAATGATTTAGTACTTTTAGATGTTACACCACTTTCACTTGGAATTGAAACTTTAGGAAATGTTATGACTGTATTAATTCCTAGAAATACAACAATTCCAACAACTAAATCACAAGTATTTAGTACTGCTGCTGATAACCAACCTGCTGTTGATATTCACATTTTACAAGGTGAAAGACCAATGGCTGATGATAATAAAACATTAGGACACTTCCAACTTACTAACATTCCACCAGCACCAAGAGGAGTACCTCAAATTGAAGTATCATTCGATATTGATGCAAATGGCATTGTTAATGTTAAAGCAAAAGATCTTGGAACTAATAAAGAACAAGCTATTACAATTACAGCATCTAGTAATTTAAGTGATGATGAAATTGATAGAATGATGAAAGAAGCAGAAGCAAATAAAGAAAAAGATAATAAGCGTAAAGAAGAAGCAGAAGTAAGAAATGATGCTGAACAAATGGTATTTGCTACTGAAAAAACATTAAAAGATTTTGGCGACAAAGTAAAAGATAAAGAAAAAGATGAAATTACTGAACTTAAAGATGATTTAAAGAAAGCACTTGATGGTGATGATACAGATGAAATTAAAGAAAAAACTGAAAAATTATCTAATAAAGTAATGGAATTATCAAGTAGAATTTATCAAGAAAAAGCAGCTGAATCACAAGCAGCATCTGAAAATGCTACTAAAGAAGATGAAGAAGATGAAAAAGAAGATAAAAAGTCTAAAAAAGACAAAGTAAAAGATGCTGAATACGAAGAAAAATAATCAGAGTTAAAATAATAGGGGCTCTAAAGTTAGAGCCCTTAATTAATATAAGGAGATAATATGCATAATTATAATTGGGATTTAACTAAAATGTTTAAAAGTGAAAAAGAATTTAATAAAACGATAGATGAAGTAAATTCTTTATGTAATAAAGTAGTTTCATTAAAAGGAAAAATACTTAGTAGTAGTGATACATTACTTGAAGTACTTGAAATGGATAATAGAATGGAACTATTAATTGAAAGATTATATGTTTATTCATTTTTAAGTTATTATGAAAATATGTCTAATGTTAAATCTCAAGAATATAAAGAAAAAGTACTAGCGCTTCTTAATGATGTTTCTAGTAAAACAAGTTTTATTACTCCTGAATTATTATTGTCTAATTATGATAAAATATTAAATTATATAAAAGAAAATAAAAAATTAGAAAAATACACTATAATGCTTGAAAGAATATTCAGATATAAACCACATGTATTAAGTGAAAATGAAGAAAAAATACTAAGTGATATGTCTGATATTATGAGAATATCTAAAAGTACGTTTGAAGAGTTAAATAATGTTGATTCTGATTTTGGAAAAATAAAAAATGAAAAAGGACAAAGTGTAGTTTTAACTAATGCTAATTATGGTAAATTCTTATCAAGTAAAAACTTAAGGGTAAGAAAAGATGCATTTGATAAGGAATATAAGTTTTATAAAAATCATATTAATACAATCAGTTCATTATATATAGGTAAAGTAAAAACAAATTGTGCACTTTCACATATTAGAAATTATAATAGTGCACTTGAAATGTCTTTATTTTCTGATAATATAGATTCGAAATTATATAGTACTTTAATTAAGATAACTGATAATAATATTAAGTATTTGAAAGATTTTTATGATTTAAAATCTAAACAATTAGGTTCTAAATTACATATGTATGATTTATATGTTAATACAAGTATACATAAAGAAAAACATATTACATATGAAGATGCAATAAAACTAATTAATAAAGCACTTATGCCTTTAGGAAAAGATTATTTAGATTCATTTAATCATTTAATTAATAATAGATGTGTTGATGTTTATCCTAAAGATAAAAAGAGAAGTGGAGCATATGAATGGGGAGCATATGGATGTGAACCTTATGTTTCATTAAATTTTGAATCAACTATAGATTCAGTTAGTACACTAGCTCATGAGATGGGACATGCTATGCATACATATTATAGTAATAAAAATCAAGACTTTTTATATGCATCATATCCAATTTTCTTGGCTGAAATAGCATCAACTGTAAATGAAATATTATTAAGTGAATATTTATATAATAATACTAATGATAAAGATGAGAAAGAATATTATTTAATTGAATTTTTAGATAAGTTTAAAGCAACTGTTTATAGACAAGTAATGTTTGCTGAATTTGAGAGTATCATTCATAAAAAATATGAAAGTGGTATTGCTTTAACAAAAGATTTATTATGTAGTATTTATTATGATTTAAATAAAAAGCATTTTGATGGAAGTGTAATTGTTGATAAAACTATAGAATATGAATGGGCAAGAATTCCACATTTCTATGACTCATTTTATGTTTATAAATATGCAACAGGTTTTATAAGTGCACTTTTAATTGCTGATAGATTATTAAATACAAATGATTTTAAAGATAAATATATTAAGTTCTTAAGTAGTGGAGATATAATGTATCCTCTAGATTTACTTAAGAGTATAGATATAGATTTAACAGATGAAAAAACACTTGAAAGAGCATTTTCTATATTTAATGAAAAATTAATGGAATTAAAAAAATTGGAAGGATGTGAAATAAATGGCAAGTAAAAGAGACTATTATGAAGTATTAGGCGTTTCAAAAGATGCAAGTGAAGATGAAATTAAAAGTGCATTTAGAAAAAAAGCAAAAGAATTCCATCCAGATATAAATAAAAGTCCTGATGCTCCGGAAAAATTTAAGGAAGCACAAGAAGCATATGCTTGTCTATCTGATCCTGATAATAGACGTAAATATGATCAATATGGACATGCTGCTTTTGAAAATCCATATGGTGGTGCAGGCGGTGGCGGATTTCAAGGAAATCCATTTGGTAATTTTGACTTTGGTGATATATTTGATGATATATTTTCTGGTGGATTTGGCGGATTTGGTGGATTCTCTTCTGGAAGAGGTACATCTAGTCGTGCAAGAAAAGGTGCAGATACTTTATATGGAATGAAAATTGATTTCATGGAAGCAGTTAAGGGATGTAAAAAAGATATTGAGCTTGAATACTATGAAAAATGTGAAGATTGTGATGGTACAGGAGGTCATGGAGAAAGTACATGTAGTGAATGTGGCGGAACTGGAAGTGTTATTAGACAAACCAATACTATTTTAGGAACAATTCAAACAAGAACTACATGTAGTGAATGTGGTGGAAAAGGAAAAACATACAAAACTAAATGTAGTACTTGTAAAGGACAAGGAAAAGTTAAAGTAAATAAAACTATCACAATAGATATTCCAGCAGGAATAGATGAAGGAGAACAATTAAGAGTTCCTGGAAAAGGTGAAGTTGGAAGCAATGGTGGACCTAATGGTGATTTATATATAGAAATAAGAATAAAAGAACATGAACTATATAAAAGAAAAGGAAATGATATATATATTGAATTACCTGTAACTATTACTGATTTATGTTTGGGATGCAAAAAGAATATTGTAACAATGGATGGAGAAGTTGAGCTTAAAATAAAAGAAGGAAGTCAACCAGGAGATATACTTAGAATTAAAGGTAAAGGAATAAATAATCCAGATTCATGGAAAAAGGGAGACTTCTATTGCATTTTAAAATTAATTATTCCAACTAGTTTAAGTAGAAAACAAAAAAGTCTTTTAGAAGAGTTAGAAGAAACAGATTTAGAAGATGAAGCTGAAATTAAAAGATTTAATAAATTAAATAAGTGATATCAATTATCACTTTTTTATTTGTTTAAATTATGATAGAATTATTATGTATATAGTAGGTGAAGAATATGAATAATAAAAAAGGATTTACATTAATAGAATTAGTAGTAAGTATAGT
>CAMKMS010000016.1 GCA_946413985.1 uncultured Mycoplasmatota bacterium | reverse complement strand
GCAACTTTTTTAATGGGCAAAGTAAAAAATTATTAATAAAAAAAGCACATTTTGTGCTTTCTTAATTATACCTATTTATTTCGTCATTTACTAGATTATACATTGCTTCATAAGTTTTGGGGCATAGATATTCTAATTTTGATATTCCAAAATCATCATCATTATAATCTCCCATCCAAAATGCTTGAAATACATCTGCAAAATATTCAGTTGGGGAGTTTTGATAATCTATTAAATTATATGCAGATAGAGGAAGTGATGAAGCCGTGACTCCATTTGGGTCAATAGGATTTTTATGGAAAACTATAAATCTCCAATCTCCATCTTCCACAACCATTTCATAATCTTTAATATTTGGATATCTTTTATGTAGATAATCTTCTGCTTCATCAGGAGTAAACATATCAGTAAGTAAACGTAATTCTATTTTGTGATTATTTGATTCATCAAAATAATTAGCTTCATTTTCTATTATATCAGTCCATTTTGCATGGCTATAATAACCATCAAAATTGTAGCGTAAGCCTAACAAATGATCAAATGCATGTCCCGTTTCATGTATAATTGATTTTGGAGAACCTTGGTAATATAGCATAGTAATATTATTAGTGCCTGAGTTATAGTAAGCAGCTGCATTAATAGGACCTACATGATTAGATTTATAGAAAAATTCTTGGTCCTCGTCTTGTATAAATATAATGCTTGATTTTTTATCACCATTAAATATGCTTTGCAAAATTCTTGGATCTATTAATTCTTCTGTGTAAAGACTGTCGCTTATATATTTGTTAAAGTAATGCGTATCATATTCATTTGCATTATTATTATATACTGAATATGTATCTATCAAAACGCCATTGACATTGACAGTTCTTTTAAGAATTTTAGCATTATCTGGATTTGTAATTAAGTTTTCGTCAATAAAATCTTTTAATTCATCCCCTTCAAGATAATATGATTCGACTATATTGTTTGCTAAGTAGTCATCAAAAGTAATAAATGAAGAAAATACTGGAAAATTGCCATTATCATAAAAATCCATAGGGTTAAGTTTATTAATTGATTCTAAATAGCTTATTAATCTAACAACACTATCAGATAAATTTTTTGCATCTGTTTTAATTGAGATTACTTGTCTTTTCCATAAATTATGAGCCGTATTGTATTTTATATAATCTACTATTTCTCCATCTTCTGTTTTAATTTTATACATATGTTCTTTTGGCTCTTTTTTGATTTTTTCTTTCAAATCAAGATCAACGCTATAAAGTTCATCTAATCCTGTGCTTAGTCCTGCATACTTAAATTCAGCATTTGCATATTGTTGAGCAAAATTGTATAAACTGGTTAGTCTTATTTCAATGTCATTAAGACCATTATTATATGTATTAACAATATTATCATTATCACCATTAATTTTGCTTCTATTAACTTTTTCTATTAATTCAGAAATTTCTTTAGATAAAGCTGTAGATACTCCTTTATTGAAGGCAATGTCAAGTGCAATTCTAGCTTTATTGTGAGTATTTATGTGTTGAGAATAATAATCTTCATATTTCGTATTCATGTTAAAAATCCCCCTTTTTACTTATGAATCTAGGAGTAGTTTTTCCATATGAAGTTTCTGGCGTTTCAGTATGCTTTGTTCCATCAAATGAGCGTACTAATTTATCTATATATGCTATATTATTGTCATTTATAATTAATGTGTTGTCTTTTATAGTATCCCTATATTTTTTATATATTTGTAAGAATACATTTGATGATCTAAATTCTATTACATTTGTTCTTTTAAAATTTATTTTTTCTTCTTGTGTTAATAAATCTTTTTGTGGAAAAGCATAATATACTAAGAATAATGAATCTTTACCATTTGATAATCCTGATTCTAAATATAAACTACTTGTTCTATATTCTTTATCATTAATTATTATTTGTCCATTTCTATAAAAATTGACAAAGTCTACATCATAGAACTCTTTTTTTTCTCTTACCATGTAATTAATATAAGCAATTTTTCTATTATTGTGTTCTATTTGACTTTTTATTTCACCTTCAATTTTTAATAAATCTTTTTTATTATTTTCCATTTCCATTAATCTCCATTATTTGTTTTTTGTTGTATTTTCTAATTGTAGATAATTATTTCTTGCTTTAGTCAAATTATTAACGCAGTTATTTAAATTATCATTTATACTTTGTTCTGTAGCTTTTATATATGGTAAGAAAACATCATCATATTTTCTTCTTTCAGGAGAATTCCATTTTGTTGTATCTATACTTATAAATTTTTTATTAATATCTTTTATTTTTGAAACCACTTCATCATTATTACTTTTTAATTCATTTATTAAATTCATAAGAGAATCCATTTCAATATATAATTTTTCTTTTGACATAATTATCCTCCTAATAGGTTCATTCTCCAAAGTTTGTAATGTTTGATATATCAAATTTAAAATCTGCTTGCATATTATTATTAGCAATTTGTTGACTATATTTGTATTCGCCAGTAAGCCATTTAAAATAACTTAAATATCTATTAACATTTTGAATATAGTCATCTATTAAAATCACTTTATTTAAATAATTATTCATTATTTTTTTGCCATCTTCGCTTTGATAATATATTCCAATTAAATTAATATTTTTAAGTAACTTAGTTTTAGCATCATTCAATTCTAATAGTAGATTATTAATAAGTGATATATTATCATCAATATAATTATATTTTATTATTCTTTTCATGTTTACCTCAAATATAATAACTATTTCAATTCGTTTTTGTATCTTTTTTACAATTAGTTTTATCTATATTAGGTGGATTAACACTAGATATATGTTCTAATTCTGAAGCATAACCTTTGATACTTTCAATAAGAGTATTATAATCATTAATGCATTTAAAAATTCCAGTATAAGTTGATCTAATACAATCAGTTGTTAGCCATTCACTACTATAATCCTTTGGAGTAACATTAGTTTGACTATTACTAACTGCTGAATGAATTTCATCAATGTCAACTTTAATTTCTGAATACATAACAACACTTCACTTTCTTTTTACTATTTATGCTATATTAAGTATATCATGTAAATAATAATAATTATAGTTAAACCTGATATAAATTGACTAAATTATTCAAAAATGCTAGAATAATGGAAATTTATGGTTTGAAGTCAAAATAAATTAAGTAAAGGGGCTTATAAAAATGGTGCTATTAAGTGATAAAGAATTAAATAAATTATCATTTTCTGAAAAAGAAGATTATTATAGAAAATTAAAGCAAGAGTGTCTTAATCTAAAGGATACTCAGTTTCATTTTGGCCAAGGAATTATAGAAAAAGTATATCCATTTATAAGAGGATATAAATTAGAATTAGAGGGTAGCGAGAATATACCAAAAGATTCAAATGTTTTATTTGTAGTTAATCATAGTAATTCGCATGATATTTTTACTGCTTATGAAGTGTTATCTTTATTGCAAAGAAAAGGAAGTGTAATGGTAGCTACTGATTGTTTGAGCCCTATTACAAATGAAATATTTAACATTTCAAATGCCACTTTACTTGATAGGAGAAAAAATGATGAAAGGCAAGAATCAGTTTTTAAATTATCTCATAAAATATTAAATGGAAAAGATGGTGTTATATTTGGAGAGAGTACTTGGAATTTGCATCCAATTCTTCCAATGCATAACATTAGAAAAGGGAGCGCCACAATATCAATTATTACACAAGTCCCAATTATACCAACAATATTTGAATACATAGAACAAGATGGTCCAGTAAAAAAAGAAAGTGCTCTATATAAAAAATGCATTATAAGATTTGGTAAACTTATGGTTATTAATCCTCATTTAAGTCTAATATCACAAACAAATACTATAAAGGATAATATGGTAGATATAAGAAATAAAATATGGAGTGATAATAATATAGTAAGAAGTAATTTAAATGATATTGATCCATTAATATATGTTAATCATACATATATAAAAAAATTCAAAGCATTAGGATTTACTTATGATTCACAAAAGGAGCAAGAATATTTATTATTTCTAAATGATGAATTAAAAGAAAATGAATATACGATTGATGAAGATGGGAACTTTGTTCCAGGAATTACAAAAAAAAGTTTTGAGTTAAAGAAAACATTGCATAGATAGTTTCTTTAACTTTTTTAATGTATAGTAATGTAAATAAATGCTTAATGTGTTATAATCATATATAATAGGAAGTGATTATTATGGAAGGCATTTACAACTTGTATATTCCAGTATGTGGATTGATTACTGCAATAATATGTAATATTGTGTTTTTCTCTAAAAAAAGAGCTCAAAATAAAGAAACAGCCATATTTGCAAGAGTATTAATATATAGTTTAGTAGATAGTTTATTGATGGTTTCTATAATATGCTTGGCTTTGCTTAATAGCGAAAAAATTAAATTAATGGAATTTTTAAATAAAGTTGACTATGCTATGTACATATTGTTTTCAAGCAATTTATTTCTATATGTTTATTATGTCACTTCAAAAGAAGATGCTAGTCAAAAAGCCAAATTATATTCATTTTTCTTTTGGTTAACAACAGCTCTTGATATTATACTTATGATATTATTACTTTTTATGAAAGTTGATGTTCATATCGATGGAAGTGCCATGTATAGTGATGGTCTTGCACTTACAAGTACAATAATTGGTTGTGGATTTTATTTTTTATCCATTGTTATTTGTTTAATCGTAAATTTTAAAAATGCTATTACAAGAAAACTAACACCATTATATGTATTAATTCTTTTTTTCATTTTAGTTTTTGTGTTAAATCAAGTTGATAAAACAATTGTTATTATTTCAGCAATTTTGGCATATGTAAATTTGATTATGCTTTTTACAATAGAAAATCCAGATTTAAAACTTCTTAATCAAATGGAAATTGCAAAAGATCAAGCAGAAAGAGCTAATAGAGCAAAATCTGATTTTTTAAGTAGTATGTCTCATGAAATTAGAACACCTCTTAATGCAATAGTTGGATTTAGCGAAGATATTCAAAGCCACAAAGATACTGCTGATCCAGTAGTAGTAGAGGATGCAGATTATATTATTGAAGCTTCAAATACGCTACTTGAAATAGTTGGAAATATTCTTGATATTAATAAAATTGAAAGTAATAAGATGGAGCTTGTAGAAGTAAATTATAATTTCAAAGATGAAATAGAATCACTTGCTAAAATAGATGCTACTAGAATAGGTGAAAAACAAATTGATTTTAGAGTGAATTTAGCTGAAGATATCCCATATGAATTATATGGAGATAAAACTCATATGAAAGCGATTATTAATAATTTGCTTACAAATGCAATTAAATATACAGATAAAGGATCTATAGATTTAAATGTTAAATGTATAAATCAAAATAATATTTGCACTCTAATTATTAGTGTTAAAGATACAGGAAAAGGAATAAAATCAGAAGATATAAATAAATTATTTGATAAATTTGAAAGACTAGATGCTGAGAAAAATTCAACTACTGAAGGAACTGGACTAGGTCTAGCTATAACAAAAGCACTAGTTGAAATGATGGGTGGAAAAATAAATGTTCAATCACAATTTGGTGAAGGTTCGTTATTCATAGTTCAAATACCTCAAAAGATTAGTATATTATCTTCACCAGTTCCTGTTAATACAAATACAACAACAATAATTACTAATCCATTAAAGCAAGTAATTGAAGAAACGCCAAAAGAACAAACATCTCAAATTAATGTTTTACCTAAAGAAGAAATCCAAATAATAAGCGATGATAAACCAGCTTTAACAAATGAAATGAAAAAAATATTAATTGTTGATGATAATAAACTTAATATTAAAGTTGCTCGTAGAGCATTACAAGATTTTAATTTTGAAATTGAAGAATGTTATGATGGCCAAGAATGCTTACAAAAAATAATTAATGGAAATGAGTATGATTTAATACTTATGGATATTATGATGCCTAATATGAGTGGTGAAACTGCTATGGCAAAATTAAAAGAGAATCCTAATTTTAATATACCAACTATTGCTTTAACTGCTGATGCAGTAGCGGGAGCAAAAGAAAAGTATTTAAGTGAAGGTTTTGTAGATTATATATCAAAACCATTCAGTAAAGATCAAATTAAAGAAAAATTAGATTTAATATTTAAATAAAGGATGGAAAAATATAGTATGAAGAAATATATAATTGGAATTTTACTTATAATTTTGATGCCATTTGTAGTTAATGCAAAGGTATGTGATACTAATAGAATTACTATAGAATCAATTACATTGGAAAATAAATCTGATAAAGTAGAAGAATTAAGTGGAGCATTAATTGAAGGTAAAAATATTAAAATAGATTTAAGTATGTTTGATGTTGGTGATTATGCTAAATACAAATTCTTTTGAATTGTTTTCTGATAATAAAGAAAATGATATTAGTTATGAAACTGAAAAGAATATGAAAGAGTTTTTAGATAAAAATAATATTAAAGATGATGTTGATTTATTAAATTACATTAAAAAGAATTATTATTTTAAAAACAATATATTTACTTGTACTAAAACGATGAGAAATAATTATATTTTTAACAGCCTTATTTTAGTAGCATTCCCTGAATTTAAGAATATTACTTTGGTTAATGGAAGCATAAGAGGTTATATAATAAACACTGCTTCTTCACAAAACATTAAAGAGATTCATTTGCTTTATAATAATAGTCAATATATTATTACTTTATTTGGCGAAGATATAACAAATGATGATTTTGTAAAAGAATTAATTACATCAATAAGTTTTAGTTGATGATAATATTTATTTAATAAATGTAAATAAGATAGGATTATTTAATTATTATAGTGATTTTATAGTATTCTTGTTGTATACTAAAAATGATAATAGGAAGTGGGTTTATGAAAGATAAAGTTAGAGTTTTAATAGTTATTTTAATATGCTTAATAATGTGTGGTTGTAATGAAAATACAAAAGTGACATTTTATTATAATTGCCCAGGAACAAAAGAATATGTTTGTGATGTAGTAGATAAAAAACTAGATTGCAAATTTGAAATGCCAAAAAATTGTGCTGGTAAAACATTTGTAGGATGGTATGATACAAATGCACATGGAACACTTGTTAACTTAGATTCAGATTTTACAGAAAACACTTCACTATATGCATATTGGGAAAAGAAGGATTCTAAGCCAACAACTCCTGAAAAAGAAACCAAAACCCCTGAAGAAGAGACAAAGACTCCCGAAAAAGAACCAGTTAAGGTTATAACATATACAGTATCATTTAATCTAAATGGTGGATCTGGAGGAGAGATACAAGATATAGAAGTAAAATATAAAGAAAAAATGCCAAGTATAAATACTGAAAAGCCTTCAAGAAGTGGATATACATTTGTCGGATGGTATGATAATTCTAACTATAAAAAAGGAACAAAGTATTATGATAAGAATTGTAAATCAGTAAAAACCTTTTTAGAGAAAGAAAATATAATTTTATATGCTGGATGGAAAGAAATAGAGAAAGAAGAACCAGTTAAAGAAACACCAGTAGTAGTAGAAAAAGAATACAAAGTATCATTTAATTTAAATGGTGGAAGTGGTGGAGAACCAAAGAGTGTAAAAGTTAAAAAAGGAAGTAAAATGCCATCTATAAATGCTGAGAAACCTACAAGAACTGGATATGAGTTTATGGGATGGTACGATAATTCTAATTATAAAAAAGGTGAAAAATATTATTCTATTAATGGAGTATCAGCAAAGACATTTGATAAAGAAAAAGACACTATATTATATGCTGGATGGAAAATTAATACATATAAAATTAAATTTAACTTAAATGGTGGATCTAATGGACAAACTGGATTTATTAGTGTTGATTATGGAAAAGGATTACCAGAAATAAGTAAATCTATTCCATCAAAAAATGGATATATATTTAAGGGATGGTATGATAAAACTGACTATACAAAAGGTGAGCAATATTATAATGAGAAATGTGAAGCTGTAAAAGCACTTAAAGTATCTAGCAATATTACATTATATGCTGGATGGAGTAAAGTAATAGTCATAACAAAATATCAAGTAGGATTTAATATAAATGGAGGAAGTGGAAGCGCTCCAAAAAGTGTATCAGTTGCTTTAGGAGAAGCAATGCCAAAGATAACAGAAACTATTCCTACAAGAGAAAATTATATATTTATGGGATGGTATGATAATACAGATTATACAAAAGGAAATAAATATTATACAGCCAACAATAAATCAGCAAGAAGTTATGATAAAAAAGAGAATATAGTTTTATATGCAGGATGGAAACCAAAATCAATTATAATTGAATATGATTGTAATGGTGGTAGTGGTTCTCCAACTATTCAGTCAGCTTCATATGGTCAAACTGTAACATTAAATGACAATGTTTGTAAAAATGGGGATATGGTATTTAATGGATGGACAGATTCTACTGGAAAAGCATGGCCTAATAAGTGGTCTGGTATATGGACAAATGTGAATTCAGGCGCTGGAGTTGTTAATGATAGATTTGTATTAAAAGCTTCATGGATTTATCCAGTTAGAGTAGCAACATACAATATTGGATATTTTGGATGTGGTACTTCTAAAAAAGTTAAATGTCACGCTACTACTGATCAAATAACTACGATGTTCAAAAACAGCAAAGTTGATATTGTTGGAGTACAAGAAGCTGTACCATATAAAGATGTTGCTAAGGTTAGTAAAAATGCTGGAATGAATTATTATTACAAAGTAAAACCAGCTAATATTAATATGATTGTTTCAAGATTTGAATTAACAGATAAGTCATCAAAAACTTTAAAAAAATGTTATGAAAAGAGATCTTTACAAAAAGCTGTCGCAGTTATTAATGGGGTTACAGTCTCAATTTATAATACTCATTATTCTTATCAATCAGGATGTCCTGCTAAACAGATGGCGCATGTTGCAAGCATCATAAGTAATGATCCAAACCCGGTAATACTTACAGGAGATACAAATGTTAGTTCAATAAGTTATTATGAAAAATATTTAAAACCAATTGGTTTTGAAATTGCTGCTTATGATGGAAAAGCCCATGGTTATTGTGATTCAGTATTTATAATTTCAAAAGGTCATATAGATGTTTTATCATCAGAAACAGTTGATGTTTATGGAAAATTATCTGATCATAATTTTGTTGTAGCAACATTATCAATTCATTAATAAGAAATTGTATAAAAAAATATTTCATTAATTAGTTTTGTAATTAATGATAGTGATTTTAATTTATTGTTTATAGAAAAATTAGAATTTGAGTAACCATATCAAATACATATATTGAAATCAAAAGATGATTTAGTTTCTAATTTTAAAAAAAGGGTAAATTATTTTGAGGATGGTTCTGAAATTGGGCTATATATATGAAAATGATAAATTAATTTATGAATATAAGTAATAAAAAAATAGTTCAAAAAAACTATTTTTTTATTTATTTTTATGATATACTTTGTATAGTAGAAAAGTAGCAGGTGTTTTATATGTTAGAAAATAAAGTTCTTGTTAATTTATATATTCTATCACTGGGAAAAAGAAGTGAAGTTTTTGTTCCAGTTAATGAAAAAGTTGGTAATATATCAAAATTATTAAACAATTCATTGTTTGATTCTATTGATTTTACTAGAAATAATAGAATTATTAATGCCGAGACGGGTGTTATATATAATAACAATACACTTATTAGGACAAGTGATATAAAAAATGGAACAAAATTAATTCTTATGTAAAAAGGGGCTAGTGAGATATGAATTTGTTTTTATTTGATGAAAATACAATAATAACATTTACTTTGCCAATTAAAAAAGTTGGTAATTTTTGGTTTACCGATGGTGATGGAAAGAATATTGTTAATATAAATGGTGAAGATGATAAGTGGATATTAAGTGGTAGTGATAAAACAAAAGTAACTGAAGATAATAATTATTCAGATGTAATTGAATTAAAAGTGAATAAATATTATGAAGTTAAGAAAAATAATAAACCATATTGTATATATTGTGGAAACATAAATGATAATACATTTGAGGCATACAAAGTTTCTGAAGGAGGAACTTATAAATTTGGTAAAAATTCATCAAATGAGGTGGCTATCGATATTCCCCATGTTTTGGACACTCATTTTGTATTATCTGTTGAAAAGGGATATTGGAAATTAAAAAAGACTGAGAATGCATTAATATATGTTAATAATAATGTTGTAACTAATGAAGAATCTTTTTTAAGAAATGGGGATATTATTAATATTTATGGAATAGTAGTTGTGTTAATGAATGGATCATTTGTTATTAATAATCCAATGCATAATGTAAAGATTTCAAATTTAGAAATAAAAACATTTGAAGTAAAAGATGAAATTTCTAAAGAAGAAATAATTGATGAAAATCTTTATGGAGATAATGATTATTTTTTAAGAAGTCCTCGTATGAGAAGAACAATTGATACTTTAGATATGAAAATAGATTCTCCTCCAGCAAAAGAGAATATGGCTGAGACACCTTTAATTATGACACTTGCACCAATGCTTACAATGGCAGCTAGTTCAATGGTTACATTAAGTCAAACTTTTCAGTCTATGAGTGGTGAAAATGCTAAATCTCTGAAAGAAGTATGGCCAACATTATTAATTAGTTTAGTAATGATTTTTAGTATGTTTGTTTGGCCATTTGTTACAAAAAAATATGAGAAAAATGCTAAAAAGAAAAGAGAAAAAGAAAGACAAGAAAAATATAAATCATATTTAGAAGTAAAAAGAACTGAGTTAAATAGGGAATATGAAACTCAAAAAAGAATTTTGGAAGAAGGTTTAATTCCAACAAATGCATGTTATGATATGATTTTAAATAAAAGAAGAACTTTATGGGAAAGAAAAAAAGATCAAGGAGATTTTTTAACAGTAAGAGTTGGTAAAGGTCAAAAGAATTTAGATGCGAATTTTTCATATCAATCTGAAGATTTCAAAATGGATGATGATGAACTTAAAAAAATGCTTGAAGAGCTAATAAATACCTATAAAGTATTAAATGATATACCGGTTGGATATTCATTTGCTGAAAATAAACTAACAACTATAAATGGTGTATATCCAAAATATGTAAATTTTACTAGCAATATTTTATTACAAATGATGGCATTTCATAGCTATGATGATTTAAAAATAGTTATATTTACTAACAAAAAGAATCAAAATAGATGGGAATTTATGAAAGAATCTCCATATTGTTTTTCAAATGATAAACAAATTAGATTTTTTGCAACAACTACTGAAGAAATGCAAGAAATATCAAATTATTTAGATAATATATTTTCAAATAGAAAAGAACTTGCAGGTAATGGTAATAGTGATGAGAGAATAAGAGATTATTCAAAATTTAATGAATATTTTTTAGTATTAGTAGATGACATAAATCTAGCTAGAAAAATTAATATTATAGATTCAATTTTAGATGAAAAAAGGAATATGGGATTTAGTTTGATTGTTGTAGAAGAAAAACTATCTAAAGTTCCAAGTGAAATTAATAGATTTATCACTTTAGGTGAATCAGTTTCTGCAATTATTAATAGTGAAGAAAATAATGAACAAATAAGATTTTCTGATGAAGTTAGTAATCAATTTGATATGATGGCTGTTACAAAGACATTATCTAATATTCCATTATATATAGAAAATGGTGGTAAACAATTACCAAGTGTTATTACATTCTTAGAATTGTTTGGCGTAGGTCAAGTTGAGCAATTAAATGTATTTAATAGATGGAGAGATAATGATCCTGTAAGAACACTTAAAACAGAAGTTGGCGTTAATGAAAATAATGATCCATTTATTCTAGATTTACATGAAAAACAACATGGACCTCATGGTTTAGTTGCAGGTATGACTGGTAGTGGTAAATCTGAATTTATCATCACTTATGTTCTTTCCATGGCTATTAATTATAGCCCAGAAGAAGTTGCTTTTGTACTTATAGATTATAAAGGTGGAGGCCTTGCAGGAGCATTTGTAAATAGTGAGACTGGTCAAAAATTACCTCATGTTGTAGGTACAATTACAAACTTGGATAAAGCTGAAATAAATAGAGCATTATCTTCAATACAAAGTGAACTTAGAAGAAGACAAGCTAAATTTAATGAAGTTAGAGATAAAATGGGTGAAAGTACAATTGATATTTATAAATATCAAAAACTATATAGAGAAGGCACTATTAATGAACCAATACCACATTTAATAATTATATGTGATGAATTTGCCGAATTAAAAGATCAGCAACCGGATTTTATGGATGATTTAATTAGTGCTGCTCGTATTGGACGTTCACTTGGTGTTCACTTAATTTTAGCAACTCAAAAACCAAGTGGTGTAGTTGATGCTCAAATTTGGTCAAACTCTAAATTTAAAATATGTTTAAAAGTTCAAGATAAATCAGATAGTATGGAAATGATAAAATGTGATTTAGCAGCCGAACTTAAAAATGTTGGTAGATTTTATTTACAAGTTGGTTATAATGAATTCTTTGCTATGGGACAATCTGCATGGGCAGGAGCACAATATTATCCAAGTAAGGAATATAAAAAAGCTGTTGATAAAAACATGTATTTTATAGATAATATTGGTCAAGTAATAAAATCTGTTAAAAATTCAATATCTAAAAAGAATGTTAAACCAGAGGGTGAAGAATTAACATCTATTGTAAAATATTTAATCTCAATGTGTGAGAATACTCAATATAAGATTAGACAATTGTGGTTAGATAGGATACCTAATGTAATATTAATTAAAAATCTGTTTAAAAAATATAATTGGGCAAAAGAGAAATTTGTTATTAATCCTATAATAGGAGAATATGATGATCCTTCAAATCAAACTCAGGGATTATTAACACTTCCTATTAGTAGTGAAGGTAATGCAGTTTTATATGGTAGTAGTGATAGCGGTAAAGATGAGTATGTTTCTTCTTTAGTATATTCATTATTATCAACATATACTACCGAAGAACTAAACCTATATTTATGTGATTTTGGTGCAGAAACATTACTTAATTATTCAAATGCACCTCAAGTTGGAAATGTAATAATAAATGGTGATGATGAGAAACTTGAAAATATGGCAAAAATGATTGTTTCTGAAATGAATAAACGTAAAAAAATGTTTATGTCATTTAATGGTAATTATCATGATTATATAAAATTAAGTGGTAAAACATTACCAAATATAGTTGTTATTATTAATTCAATTGAAATATTAAGTGAAGTATATCAAGATTATACTGATAAAATAATGCCTGCTATAAGAGAAGGAAGTAAATATGGAATTAATTTTGTAATAACAACAACTAGTCAAAATACTATTAAATATAAAATAGCTCAATGTTGTAAACAACAAATTTGCTTACAAATGAATACTGATGGAGAATATAGAGATATTTTAGGTAAGACAGATGGTCTTATTCCATCTTCTTGTTTAGGAAGAGGTCTTATTAAATTAGATAGAGTAGTTGAATTTCAAACAGCAAGTATTACTGATGAAGAAAGTTCATTTAACGCTATTAGAGAACTTGTTGATTTATTAAATTCTAAGGGATTTGATAAAGCAAGATCAATTCCTGTAATGCCTGATATAATTGAACTAGAATTATTTAGACCAAAATATGAAGGCTTAACAACAGTTCCAATTGGTTTAGCAAAAGAGTCATTAAATGCATCTTTATATGATTTTTCAAGTAATGTCATGAATATTATCTCATCAAATTCTATGGAAAACACAAGGGTATTCATGTTAAATCTAATTAAACTATTTGAGATGAATAATACATTTAATAAAGTAGTAATAGATGCTGTAAATTATTTTGATGAATTTAATTATAGAATTAATATGATTAATAAAGATTTTAATGAAATGGTAGATAAACTTAAGATAGTGGATGATCAATTACAAAAAATCTATATTGATAATAATATGAATCCTAGAGTATTAAAAAATATTCCAAATAATTTAATTGTTATATTTGGAATAGAAAAATTCTTTACTAGATTAGATGATGAACATAAAAATATCTTTAAAGAGATATTAAGTCATAATAAAGAATTATTAAAAATTAATTTCATATTTGTTGATATACCATTATCATTTAAAAAATATGAATACGATGATTGGTATAAGAATTCTATTAATGCTACAGATGGAATATGGGTTGGTGGAGGAATTAATCAACAATACTTGTTAAAACCAACAATTCAACCAGCCACTATATCTAATATAGATAATGATTTTGGAGTTATGCTTAAAAATGGTACACCAATTGTTGTAAAATTGGTAAATGAAATTAAAGAAAGTGTAAAGTAAAATTGAAAAAAAAGTGTTAAATATGATAATTTATAATAGGAGGTAGAAAGTAAATGAATCATAAAGTCAATAGTGTAGCACAATTACATGAATCTGCAGTTGGACTTTACAATAATGTAGTAGTTGGAGGGGCTAATACAAGCGCAGATACAATTATTGCGAATATAATGGCAGGAATTAATAATTTAAAAGGATGCTGGGAAGGAAAAGATGCAGGAGTTCAAATTCAAAATCTTGTTGTTGTTCATAATGCAATGGTTGAAATTAGAAATGCCCTAGGAGAATTAGCAGTTGATTCTTCAAAGATTGCTGCAAATTATAGAGAAATCCAAAATGCAAATGGTGCTGGATTAGAACAATTAGGAGCATTAAATTGTGATCCAAGATTCAAGACTGAAGATTATACTGATAATAGAGATACAGTAAATATTACTCAAGAAGCTAATAATGGAAAACAAAAAGTTGATGCTGCTAATGATGCAATGGACGGATTTGTTAGCGAAGTAAAAAAATACTATGGACAAATCATGGATAACTGGACAGCAGGTACTGGAAGAGAAAAGGCTCAAGAAGTATTTGATAACTTTTTAAATAATTCAGCTAAATATAAAGAAATCCTAAATAATGTATCTGGAAGCATTTCTCAAGCAATCAAGAATTATCAATTTTAATAAGAACAAATGAAATAATAAAAAGAATTTGATTTTTCAAATTCTTTTTTTATTAATTAAAAACTAGTATTTTTTTATATATGTGTTATAATAAACACTAATTATTTATGGGGGTTATTATGGATTTTAGTAAGCTTATTAATAATAATGGTATGTATTTATATGAAGATGATAGTTTTAATACAATTACAATGAAACTAAATTTTTTGGCTGGTTCATCTAATAGAGATTCTGCTATTTTAGATATACTTTGTTGTTATTTAGAACAAACAAATAAAAATTATAAAACAGATGATGATATAAATGAAAGAAAACAAGAATTATATTCATTGGATTTGTCTTTTAATAATACTGTATTAAGTAGTCAAAAAATATTTAATATGTATGTTAATTTTATTTCTCCTAACGTAATTGGTGATAACTATTTAGATGATGCATTTTGTTTTATTAGACAAATGTTAAAGGAAGTGGATTTTACAAATGAAGAAATGTTAGCAGTAGTAAAAAAGAATCTTATTTCTTATATAAAATCAAGTCTATTAGATAATGAAACATATGCAGCAAATATGTATTTTCAAAAGGTTTTACCTGATGATAGTAGAGAATATGACTGTTCAACTGACATTGATTATATAACTGATTTAATTAATTCAATTACACTCGAAGATTTGAAAAAAGAATATGAATTTATTATGAATAATTTTATTAATGGATTAGTTTTTGGTAATATTAATGAGAGTCAATTTAATAATCTTGTTAGTAGTTTAGGATTAAATCCAACAAAGAAAGATATAGATTATAATAAGAATATTCCTGTAGCAAATGAAGATATTGAAATAGAAAAAGATAGTGAACAATCATATATTTATGTTACATATGATATTAATAATTTAACTTATCCACAACTATTACTTTTAAAAATGATAATGAATTCGTCTTTAGGACTATGTTATCAAACATTAAGAGAAAAGTATGGTCTTGTATATAGTGCATATGCTGCGTTTATGTATTACTTAAAAAAAGTATATATTTATGCTGAAACAAGTAAAGATAAAAAAGAAAAATTTCTTGAGGCATTAGATGAAATCATTAAAGTGTTAAATGATAAGGAATTATTGGATAAGTTAATTGTGACAGCAAAAGCTGAAATAGAATCAAGAGAAGTTACATTAAGTGAAGATAAAAATAGAATAATAAATTCAATAAATGATTATATTTTAAAATTATATGATGGTCAAAATAGAAATGAAGTATATGAAGAAGTAATGAAAATTAATGCTGATGAATTAATTGAAAGTACAAAAACATTAAGAAGAAAGAATGTGTTTATGGTAAGGAGTAATAGAAATGAACAAGTTTAAAAAGATAATATTAAATAATAATATTCCACTTTATTTGTGCATTGATCCTTCTATGAAAAATACATTTGTTAGTTATAATGTTAATTATGGTTCTTCTGGATTATGGTTTAATTTTAATAATAGAGGAAAAGATTATAAAGTTACTTCTGGTTATGCTCATTATTTAGAACATCTACTTGGTGAGCATTCTATGTTTGGTAATATGTATGAAAATTTTGATAGAAGAATGCAAAATGCTAATGCATATACATCTCAAAATCATACTTCTTATCATTTTAAGGGGTTAAAAGATATTGAAAAATCTATTGAAGAATTAATCATGTCTATAGATAGTCCAGTCTTTGAATCAAAAGATGTAGAAGCAACGAGACACGCAATAGAAGAGGAAGCATCATCTTATTGTGATAATCCTGGTGTTTTATTAGTAGATATGGTTGATAATAATTTATATAGAGGATTTGATAAATTTGATTCTACATATTCTCCAATTGGAAATAGACAAACAACACAAGAGATTACTTTAGAAAATTTACGTAATTGTTATGATGCATTTTATTCAGATGACAAAAAATACTTAGTAATAGCTGGAAATGTTGATGAAAAAAGGATAGTTGATTTACTAAATAATATATATTCTAAAATAAAACCTCATAAATCAACTTTAGTAATGCCAAATATTGATTTTAGTGGTATTAAAGAAAAAGATGCAACGCTATATAGAGATGTAGATACACCTATAAGTTCGTTAGGTGTTAAAGTTAGAAAACCAGATTATTTATCTATGAAAGAATTTAACTATTGTATGAATATAATAAAAAAATATTTATTTAATTCAAGAGCTTATAATAACTTAAATAAGAGTGGAATAGTTGATTCTTTTGAATATGGATATTTAACAAATGTAGGTGATTATATTAATTTTATACAAAGTTTTACAACTTCTAAAAAAGAAGAATGTTGTAAAAGACTTTATGAATTATTATCTAAAAAGGAAATAACAGCAAAAGAATATGATCTTGCAAAAAAAGAATTAATAGCAAGTGAAATCAGAAATATGGAAAAGAAATATAATTATGTAGAGAATTTTCCAGGAAGACTTTATTATACTCAAGATTATAGTGATTCAGAGTTTTATCGTTCTATTGACTATGAAGAATTTATGAGTAGTATTTCATCCTTTGATTTTAGTGAGTATACTATTGGTGAAGTAAAAAGATTATCAAGGGTAAAAAAATAAAAGAAGGAATGGTGAAATGGGTATTTATAGTTTTATGGTTCAAAATTATTGTTCAAATAATTTTGAGAAATTTAAAAGTATAGTATGTGAAGAATTGATTAACTATTATGGTGAAGAATATAGAGATTTAATATTATCAAGGATTAATGATACAAATTTTACTTTCTATATTAATCCTAAATATAATGAATTTTTAACATATAATTTAAAAAAGAAAAAGAATTATCGTTCTTTAAAAAGAGAATATAATAGACTTCAAAAAGAATTAAAGAATTCTGATGGTATAATTTATTCTAGCAAAAAAACAAATCCTGCTTTGTACTTATCAACAATGTATAAAAATCAAACATGTTTTATTTATATGTGTGAGAGTGGTGAAACCAAATTATTAAAAGAAATATTTGTTCCATTATTCTATGCTTCAGATGAATCTATTATTCATGAAATGATTCATTCAGTTATGTCTAGTCCTTTATTCTTGAGTGTAAAATTACATGGATATGCTTTGTATTATAAATTTGGCATTGATTCTTCTAATAGCATTCCTGGAGGATTACTAGAAGAGTCATTTACTGAAATGGATGCAAGAATAATAGCAAGAAAATTAAGAGAAAGAAAAGTATCTTTAATTGATAACTTTTTCTTATTTGATGAAGAAAAATGTGTTTATGATAATTATATTCTATTTATTAAAAGACTTTATGAATCATTTAAAGATGAAATAAATGAATCAAGAATTACACTTAATAATAGAAGATTTATTCATGATGTTGGAGAAGAAAATTATGCCGAATTAATTAATTTATTAAAAAATTATTATGACAATCTTTATGATTGCGATAAATCTTTTTATAAAATGATTTTTGATAAATGCATAGATAAAATGATAGAAAGAAATGATAATAAACTAGTTTTAAGAAAATAATAAGTTGTAAACGCAACTTATTTTTTGTGTTATAATACTACTATAGGAAGTGAGTTTATGAAGAAAAAAATCTTTATTATTTTAGGAGTGGTATTGGTAATTTGTATTGCTATTTTATTAATTGTATTATTAACAAAAAAAGAAAAAGTAATATTAGATGACGAAAAGAAAAATGATTTTGTTTTTATAGGAAATTACCATGAGAAAACTATTCTTGAAGATAATTATATATTTACAAATTATGATGATTTTCATAATAAAATTGAATCTGATGTTTTAAGCGAAAAAGATTTTAAAGATAATAATTATGTTTTATTTAGTGTAATGTATGATCAATGTTCTGAAAGCGATATCACACCTGTTAATTATGAGTTTGAAGGTAGTAATATTAATGTAGTTATTACATATACAGCTAGTTGTGGTGTATGTGCTCCAGAAAACTTATACTATTTACTTAAAATTAGTAAGAATTATGATAAGGTTAATATTTCAAAAAAATATATTGCAAATAATAATCCTTATTGTAATCCAAATGTTAGTTATAAACCACTAATATATGTTTATCCAGAAAAAGAAATGGATGTAACAATAAAATTGGGTTATGAAAATTTATTAACCACAACATATCCAAAATATAATGGTTCTTGGAAAGTTCATGCATATCCTAATGGAAATCTTATTGATGAAAAAGGAAGAACATATTATGGATTATATTGGGAAGGACTAAATAGTATTAATGTGGATTTTAGTGATGGATTTATTGTTAAAGGTAGTGAAGTTGCTTCTTTCCTTGAAGAAAAATTATCTATTCTTGGTCTTAATGAAAGAGAAGCAAATGAATTTATTATTTATTGGTTACCAAAATTAGAAGAGAATAAATACAATTTAATTAGATTTGAAACTATAGATAATATTGATAAAGAAATGCCCTTATATGTAAATCCAACACCAGATACAATAATTAGAGTATTAATGGAATATAAACCATTAAATAGTAAAATAAATATTAAAGAGCAAGAATTAATTAAAGTTAGTAGAAAAGGATATACTATCGTAGAATGGGGAGGAACTTTAATTAAATAATTTGGGAGGTTATATGAAAATAACTCTAGTAACAGGTAATTGGGCTAAAATTGCTCAAGCAAAAGAAGTATTAGAACCACTTGGAATAGAAGTTGACAATGTAAAAATGGACACTATTGAAATACAAGCAGATAGTGTAGAAGAAGTTGCAGCTTATTCAGCAAAATGGGCAAGTGAAAAACTAAAAGCAAATGTTGTTAAAAACGATACAGGAATAATGGTAGAAGCATTAAAAGGTTTTCCAGCTGCTTATACTCATTATGCAGCAGACACTATTGGAGAAGATGGATTATTAAAATTAATGAAGGGTGTTGAAAATAGAAAAGCATGTTTCGTTCAAGCACTAGCTTTTTGTGAATATGGTCATGAACCGGTTGTATTTAAGTCAATTACAGAAGGAAGTATTGCTAAAAGAAAAAGTGGAAAATATGGTTGGGCATGGGATTTTATATTTATTCCAAAAGGTGAAACTAAAACATTAGGATCATTTCCTGATAGTAAAAGATTTAAGTTTTGGAATGATACAGGATATAAACAATTAATTGACTACTTGAAAAGTAATAATTTAGTTAAATAAAAAAGATAACAATATGTTATCTTTTTCTTTATATCATGTTATAATAATTAATGTAAAAAGAATAGGAGTGATATTATGGCTTCTGCAATGATACATATAGCAATAGCAAGTGAATTAAATAAAACTATAAAAAGAGATAGAAACAAATTATTAATTGGTTCAATTGCACCAGATATGGCTAAATTGACTGGCGATGAGAAAGAAAGAAGTCATTTTATTTTAAAACAATATACAAATATTCCAGAGATGCATTTATTTTTAAAAAAATATAAGAAACATTTAGATGATGATTTTGTTTTAGGATATTATATTCATCTATATACTGATTATTTATGGTTTAAATATTTTATTCCAGAAATATATAATTATAATTTAATAAAAAAATTAGATGGTAGTGTTGTTAGATGTACTCAAAATCAAATGTTAATGTATATATATAATGATTACACTAATTTAAATACTAAATTACTTGATGAATATAATTTGGATTTAAAAATATTTTATAGTGATTTACCTGAAATTGATGATATTATTGAAGAGATTAGAATGGATAAATTGCAATTATTAATTGATAAAACAAGTTTAATAATTGAAAATACTAATAGAAAAAAAGATTATATTTTTGATATAGACAATATAAAACAATTTATTGAAACATCAACTAAATTAATACTTGCTAAATTAGAAGAAATGGGTATTGTCAAAATAGATTAAATAATTATAAAATTATATATGGAGGTAATTATGGCAAAAAAAGCTAAATTAGAAAAAATAGAAAATAAAAAAGTCACAAAAAAGGAAGTAAAAGAAACAAAAAAGGAAGTAAAAAAGACAAATAGATTATTAACTTATAAACAAACAGCAATATTATATTTTGTTTGTAGTGTATGTTGGTTTATAAGTGCGGTATTAAATATTGTAGCAGATGAAAAACCATTTTTTGATATTGCGATTGGAGTTGTATTTTTAATTATTGGAATATTATATATGGTAAAGTGGAATAAAGATAATTGTAAATAAAAAATGTCAAATAAATTGACTAGTTATTTTATTTGTGATACATTATTTAATGATTTGGAGGATTAAAATGAAAAAGAAAGTTATAGCTATTATTTTTGCATTATTATTAATGATACCAGTATTAACTCTTAGTGCAAAAGAAAAAGCAAAAGTAAAAGTTTATATTTTTGAAGCAGGAGGTTGTCCTTACTGTGAAGCAGAAGTAGAATACTTAAAAAAATTAGATTCTTACAATAAAAAATTTACTATTGTAAGAAAAGAATTATATGTTGATCACGTAGACTGGGAACAAGGAAAAGATTATGCATTAGGAAAAGCAGTTGCCGAAAAATTCCAAAAAGATGGATTTAGTGAAGCATCTTATACTGGAACACCATTTGTAGTAATCAGTGATATTTATGCAGCAGCAGCTTATAGTGAAAATTTAGAAACTTACATTAATAAGGCTTATAAAGAGGGAGATAAAGACGTTGTAAGTCAAATTGCTAAAAAACTAAAAAAATCTGGTTCAAGTGATACTACAACAGATACTTCTAGTGATACTGAAGACGTTTCTGGTGAAGATGTTACTTTATCAAAAAGTGATGAAAAATCACCAAGCATAGTAGTTGTTATAATAGGAGCAGTAGTTCTAGTTGGTGCTGTAATTGGAGTTATTATGATGGGTGGAAATAAAGAGATGGCAGACGATGATATGGTTTTAGAAGCTGAAGAAGATGAAAAACCAGTTAGAAAATCAACAGAGAAAGCAGTAAAACGTCCAGTTAAAAAACCTGTTAAAAAAACAAATAATAAGAAATAAATAGTATAAAATTGTTATATTTGATATAATAAAGATAGTTAAAAAAGACTATCTTTTTTATTACTAGAAGGTGAAAATATGGAAGATAAAATTAAAAGAATGAAAGAATTAATTGATTTATTAAATAAAGCATCATATGCATATTATCAAAATAGTGAACCAATTATGAC
>CAMKMS010000015.1 GCA_946413985.1 uncultured Mycoplasmatota bacterium | reverse complement strand
GTTGATGATTTATCAAAATTAATTGATTTAAATGATCAAGAGAGAGATTCAATAAAAAGATATTCTCAAGGGCAAGCATTGTTTGTTTGCGGTAATAGAAGAATGCGTATAAATATAATAGCGACTCAACAGGAGTTAGAATCATTTGGATCAGGAGGAGGATTCTAATAAATCCTCCTTTTTTCTTAAAGGAGTAAAGTATGGATGATGATTTTAATGAAAGTGAATTTAATGATGCAGTAGAAAGCGGTAATAATTCTTCATTTGGAAGCCCTTCATTGGGCGGTTTTAATGACTTTGCAAGTGGACTATCAAATGCAACAAATAGTGATAGTAGAAAAAAAGATATTAATAGTATAAATGATAGAAGAAAAAATGAAGAGATTAGAAAAACTGATGAAGATTATGGAAAAACTCATTCAAGACAAAAAAAGCAAAAAGAAGAAGATGAAAATAGTGATAGTATAACTGGTAAAAGTAGATCAAAAGGTTCTGATGAATTAGAAGGTACTAAAACAGGAAGTAGTAGTTCAAAGGGTAGTGATGATTCTAGTGGTTCAAAAGATTCTTCTGATAAAAAAGATAGTAAAGATAAAAAAGAATCTAAAGAAGGAGCTTCAGCAGAATCAGACTCTGATGGTGAGAGTGGACTTAAAGGGGCTATAAAACAAAAATTCAAAAAAGTGAAAATCATTTTAATCATAATAGCTGTTTTTGTTGGATTATTAATTGTTGCTTTTCTTGCAGTAGCAATAATGACTGCTATAGATAATTTAACACTAGGTCTTTCTAGTTTTTTTGGCGTACCAGAAGCTACAACTGAAGAAAGCGGAGATATTCCAGGTTTATATACAGATGATCAATACTTATTTAATGAAAATGGAGAACCAATGTCTAGAGAAGAACTTATCTCATATTTGGATGAGAACTCTGATTGTAATGGTAATATTTGGACAAATATTTCTGATAAATGGAATTCTCTTTGGGATTCTAAAATAGGAGATGTTTGTGAATTAATAAGATATGTAAAAAAAGAAGCAGAAGATAAAAATGTTGATCAAGCTTTAATTATCTCTACTATATTTTATGGTTACGATACAAGACCAAGAGTAGAAGATTATATTAATTCAAGCGATGCTCCTGAACAAGTTGAGACACTAAAACACTTTGAAAGTTTAAGAGAAATCTTGCAAGATAAAAATACTACTATTAAAAGAAGTGAGATTTCAAAGATAATTGATAATGCACATGCAAAAGCAGATTCATATTATTATACTTGGGTTATATCAGAAGAAAAAGATGGGGATGGTAATGTAACAAGTGTTACTGGAAAGTGTGTACGTAAAGATACAATAGTTGATAAATATAATTTAGATAAATGGAAAGTATATATGAGGTTTGGTGAAAATGCTGCAGCTAAATTTGATGAAGTTGTATTAAAAGAAAAAAACTTTGAAGCTTCATCAGATGAATGTAAAGATACTGATGGTGAATATACTAAAGAACAATTAGAAAAACAAGTTAGTCGTGTTGCTAAATCATATGGAGAAGGTGTTAGTGCACATTTAGATTTTGGTAGTGTTGAAAGTGCTAGAGATGCACTTGAAAAGCCTGATGCTACTGGAAGTGAAATATTCTATCAAGCTGCAAACACAGAAACTAAAACAAAAGACTATTTTGAAAGTTATCAAGGAATAGAATTTGATTATAAAAATGGATATGCATATCAACATTTTCCATCTTTTGGCCCTTCAATGGAACCAGATGGTGAATATTATGGAAAAGTAAAAATAGAATATGACGATATATTTACACCAAAAGAAGTTGAACAACTTATTCTAAATATAGTTGATAGAAAAAAGAATATGAATAATGCATTATTAAGAGAAGATCCAGATGAAGAAGAAGATTATGTTGCTCAATTAGGAGGATATACTGGTGTTCCTACTGGAGCAAATTGTCAGAAGTATTTAACAGCAAGTTTAAATGAAATAAAAGTAAAATTAACTGATTGTTTAGGTAAATATTTAGATACTGTTACATTTGAAGACTATATTATTGGAGTTGCTAATGGTGAAGTTAGTAATAAAAATGATGATTATGTATTATCTGAAATGGTAGCAGCTATTAGTTATGCATTAAATAGAAGAAATAATTATACAAAGGGAACAACTATTGAAATGAAAAGTGGTAACTGTGATCAAGTTTATTGTAGTATGTTAAGAGGATGCACTATGGTTCCAACTCCTTATGGCTCATTTACAAATTGTCATAGTTATTATATTGGCGGTAGTAAAAAATCACCAGAGTTATATTCGAAATATCAAGCATTATATGAAATAGCATCAGATTATTTACTAATAAAAAATGATGCACCATTTAGTGCACATTATGTAAATACAAGTCAAAACAGATGGTATGACAAAGCGAGTCGTGGAATGTCATTTACACAAATAATGCAAGAAGAGTATCAAAATGAGGGTGCTACTTTGGTAAGATGCTCTGATGGGGATAGCGAGCCAAGTGATCCAAGTATACCACCTGATGATGGAGATAGAACAGGAGGAAAAGCAACTGCTGAATATCCAAGTGTTGCTCCGGATTTAGGAAAGTTTTATGGATTTAGTTATAAAGATGGAAGCGATAACACACATGTTACTATAAATCCTGAATGGAAAGATGCAAATCTCGCAACGATAAGACCTTCGTGTGATGGAAACTCTGATTTTGCTAAAATGTCATTTACAGTTCATAAAAATGCTATAAAAAGTTTTCAAAAAGCATTTAGTAATATATGCAAGATTTTAACAAAAGGAGTTAAAATAAGTAGTGGTGAAGTTTGCCATTATACTACAAATGATTTATTAGATGGAACAGTATTTATTGAGAGAAAAACATCTATGGGAACTTTTGATTCTCATGCATATGGAATTGCACAAGACTGGAATTATTCAAAAAAAATTACAGTTAATGGAAAAACATATACTCCATACAATACTCGAGATTTAGCTGAATATAAGGAATTTGTAAATGCAATTGGTGGAGAAGAAAAGTGTCAGAATGTAAATTATATATTATACTCATATGCATATAAGGATGCAGGATTTAATTGGGGTGGAAATTACGGAAGAAATGGACATTCTGGAACTTTTGATGGTAAATTATTTGAGTTAAAATATAATTAGGAGGATTAAATGAATAGTACAAAATTTAAAGCCGGATTATTAATATTTGGAGTATTGACAATATTTATTCTTCTTATAGTAGTTTTGGTTGATGCTGGAAATACTAAAGAAGATAAGACTAATTTTCCAGATTATAATAATTTAACCATTAAAGAAAAAGATGTTATAGATCAAACCAGTGATAGTTATAAAGAAATAAAAACCAGATTAGAAAGTGATCCTTATTTTGCCAGAACTGCTTTAATATCAAATTATAATTATAAAAACTATACAAGTATAGATTTAAAACAAATGCTTTGGAACTACATATTTGCTTTTGAATTAAATAATAAAAAATATTTAAGTTCAATTGATTACGATAGTGGTGAATTCTGTATGAGAAGTAGATATGTAGTAAATTCATTTGAAGAACTATATGGTGTTAACATTTCAGAAGATATTGATTATTTAGATGGTTATTATGAATATGCTAAATCTAAAAATAATAGATTTTGCTTTAACTTTGGAAATGTTGCTCGTGATTATAATAATGAAATTAAAATATTAGTGGATGGTATTAGTGCAAAAGATAATATTGTAACCGCTAATGTATATGTTTTTGAGTATTATACTACTGATACTCCAAAAGAATTATCAAGTGTTGAAGAATTAAGACTTGCAATAAGATCTTCTAATGCACTTGGAGCAGTTAATATTGTAAAAGGTTCTTTAAATGGAAAAGCTACTCATAAGCAATTACAGTTTATAATTAATAATGGAGGAAAATTTTTTAAATATCAAATTCTTAATAGTAAAAAATTAGATTATTAGTGAAAAAAAGTATTTTATATTGTATAATTAATTTGTACTGGGGTGAAAGAAATGAAGTTAAAATTTAGAGCAGAGAAAAAAGATATTGTAATATTTGTAATATTTTGCTTTTTCTTATTATATCTAGTAGCAATAGCAGTTCTTAATTTACATAGTTTTGCTGTTGATGGAGAAATATGGGGATTGAATCCAATTCCTGCTTTTTATCCTGAGTTCATATTATATACAGTAGTGTTCTTTATTTTAACTTTAGTTGCTTTAATGCTTGCATGTTCATCATATTTCTTTGAACGTGAAGAAGGATTTGGAATTACAACTGAATTAAAAAGTAAAAATGATGGATATAGTAGGTTGCTTTCAGAACGTGAAATGAAAAAAGATCGTGGAATTGTAAAAATTCATTTAAAAGATGAAGATTATCCTGCTGGTGGAATTCCATTTATAAATAATGGTGTTGATGCATGGGTTGATGATAAGGGTGAGCCACATGCACTTGTAATGGGAGCTTCTGGTAGTGGTAAAACTCAACAATTAATGTTTCCACTTGTTAATATACTTGCTCGTCATGGAGAAAGTATTATAGTAACAGACCCTAAAGGTGAACTTTATGAAGGTTGTGGAAAATTATTACAAGAAAAAGGATATAAGATTATATTATTAAACTTCCGTGATCCTAATGAAGGAAGTGCATGGAATCCATTTAGTTACCCATATAGGATATATAAAGAAGGAAATGTAGATAAAGCAAATGAGCTATTACAAGACCTTGCTAAAAATATTTTGGTAGATCCAAATAATAAAGCTGAGCCATTCTGGGAACAAACAGCATCTAACTTCTTTACTGGTTTATCACTTGGACTTTTTGATGATGCTACAGAAGATGAAGTCAATATTAATAGTGTTAACATGATGGCTGAAGTTGGTGAAGATAGATTCGGTTCATCAAATTATATTAAAGAATATTTTAAAAGTAAAGGAGAATTATCTCCTGCATATATAGCTGCTGCTTCTTGTATTAATGCCCCAAATGAAACACGTGGTGGTATTATGTCAACATTTAGAACAAAGACAAGAATATTCTCAAGTCAAGAAAACTTATCAGAGATGCTTTCTTATAGTGATTTTGATATTAGAGATATTGGTAAAGAAAAAACAGCAGTATTTTTAAAAGTACATGATGAAAAAACAACATATCATGCACTTGCAACAATTTTTGTAAAACAATGTTATGAAGCATTAATCGCAGTTGCTCAAACTTGTCCACATTTAAAACTTCCATATAGAACAAACTTTATTTTGGATGAGTTTGCTAACATGCCTGCTTTAAATGATATAGGTACAATGATAACAGCATCTCGTTCAAGAAATATTAGATTTACATTTGCAATTCAAAACTTTTCACAATTAAATCAAGTATATGGAAAAGATGTTGCAGAAACTATTAAAGGTAACTGTGGAAACTTTGTTTACATTATGTCTACTGAACTTGCAGCCCTAGAAGAGATTAGTAAATTACTTGGTGATAAAAAACCAGAAAAGCCCAAAAAAGATGAGCCTGCTCCTCCAATTAGACCATTATTCACTGTAAGTGATTTACAAGCTTTAAAACAAAATGAAGTTATATTTAATAGATTTAGAAGTATGCCATTTAAAACAAAATTAACTCCAAATTGGCAAATTGATTGGGGTAAAAAATATGAAGATATGGGATATTCTATTAGACCAAGACGTGAAATTAAAGTTTTTGATTTAAAAGGTTTTGTAACTAAATTAAAAGGAGAACCTTCACAAGCTGGTATGCCAGGATTTGGTGGTATGTCAATGCCAGGTATGATGGGAATGCCAATTAGTGGTGGATATGTTCCAGGTGGTCCAAGAAGTCAATCAATGATGCCTTCAAGTATTGATGAATATGTTAAAAAATTGGATGAACAAATTGCTAAATTAGAAAAAGAACAAGAAGAAGAGGAAAGACGTGAAAGAGAAAAATTAGCACAGAAGAGTAAAGAAGATGCTAACATTGAAAAAACAAGTGTTAGAGATGAAAAAGATGTTGAAAAAGAAATTAATGATATTTTTGAACATAAGGTCGAATCTCCAGCTGTTAATGTAAATGTTAATATTCCTAAGGAAGATAAAAAACCATCTTATACAATTGAAAAAGAAGAAGAAATTCCAAGCTTGGTTGATGATGGAGCTAAGGTAGATGTTAATGTTAACAATTATTCACCAATTATAGAAGTAAAAGATGATGATGAAATTAAAGTAACTCCATATAAAGCAAAGCAAGAACCAACATATGAAGAAGTAGAAAAGCCAAAAGTTAATATTGATGTTGATAGTGTTGTTGTTAATAATCATACTAATAATGACGATTTCTTTGATGATTTCTTTGGAAGTGAAGACGAATAAGAGATATTTGATATATCTCTTTTTTTTGCAAAACATAAAATAATAATGGTGATATTATGAAAATTATAGATGTTAGTGATAAATATACATATAATAATTCTCATATAAATGGAAGTATTAATATACCATATGATGAATTAATAAATAATTATAGAAGTTATTTAAATAAGAATGAAAAATACTTTTTATATTGTAAAAGTGGTAAGCTTTCTAAAAGAGCATATGCAGTATTATCAAGTCTTGGATACAATGTAAATATATTGAAATAAAAGCATATTTGTAATATAATTTTTGTATGGAGAATTTAATAGATTTTTTAGAAAAAGTAGTAGTATTTATTCAAAACTCTGGAACACTTGGAGTTTTTATTTCATGTGGAATGATGACTATTGAATCTATTCTTCCATTTCTTCCACTTGGAGTATTCATAACAATAACTATGCTTGTTCTTGGTAAAGTGTGGGGATTTATTGTATCATGGGTATTTACATGTATTGGTTGTACAATATCATATATGATTTTTAAATATGGTTTTGGAAAAAAGTTTGATCATTTGACTGAAAATAAAGAATTGATAAAAAAATATAAAAGAGTATTTAAAGATATCTCGCTTGGAAAACTTGTATTAATAATTGCAATGCCATTTACACCTGCATTCGTAGTTAATATTGTAGCAGGACTATCTAAAATGGATTTTAAAAAATATATTATTGCAATAATTATAGGAAAAATATCAATGGTTTATTTTTGGGGATATATTGGAACTAGTCTTGTTGAAAGTATTACAAATCCAATTATTATAGTAAAAATAATAATAAGTATGACTTTGTGTTATATAATATATGTATTAGTTAAAAGAGTATTTAAATTAGATTTATAAGAGGTGAATTATGGAGTACGCAATATTAGGATTATTAGTATTAGTAGTATTACTTGAAATAATATTATTATTTAAAAAACAAAATAATAAAGATTTAGAAGAAAAAATGTCTAAAACTGAAGTAAGTATTGTAAAAGAAATTGGTGAATTTAAACATGGATTTTCAAGTGATTTAAATAAAGATTTTAATGATTTGAATGATAGAATTGAACGTAAACTTAATATGATGAATCAAAAAGTTAATGAAAAATTAGAAGATGGTTTTGATAAAACAAATAAAACTTTTAATGAAGTAATGGCAAGACTTACTAGAATAGATGAAGCACAGAAGAAAATAGATGGACTTGGAAGCGAAATAGTATCACTTGAAAGTATTCTTACTGATAAAAAGAGTAGAGGAATATTTGGAGAAGTAAATTTATATCATATATTATCAAGTATATTTGGAGAAAAAAATGATAAGATATATCAAACTCAATTTACTTTATCAAATGAAACAATAGCTGATGCGATTGTATTTGGTCCAGAGCCTCTTGGAACAATTTGTATAGATTCAAAGTTTCCTCTTGAAAACTATAGAAGACTTGTTGAAAAAGGTTTAACAGCAAGTGAAAGAGAACTTAGAAGTAAATCTTTTGAAGCCGATGTTAAAAAGCATATTGATGCGATTAGTTCAAAATATATAATAGCAGGAGAGACTTCTGATCAAGCCATAATGTTTTTACCAGCAGAAGCTATATTTGCTGAAATAAATGCATATCATACAAATCTAATTAAATATGCAGCAAGTAAAAAAGTATGGCTTACTAGTCCAACAACATTAATGAGTTTACTTACAATAATTCAAAGTGTATTAATGGGACTAGAAAGAGATAAATATACTTCTATAATACATGAAGAATTAAATAAGCTTGGAATTGAATTTTCTCGTTATAGAGAAAGATGGGATAAACTATCAAGAAGTATACAAACAGTTAGTAATGATGTTGAAAATATTCATAAAACAACAGAAAAGATTACTAAGAGATTTGATTCAATTAATAATGTTAAAATTGAAGACAATACTAATTTAATGATTGAAGAAGATGATGAATAATCATCTTTTTATATGAATATTATTATTATGATTAAAAGAATTATATGTTTTATTTTAGGAGTTTTATTATGTTCTAATTCTTTAACATTTATAATTGTTTATTTAAATCTTCTAAGAATGGATTATAGTTTTTCTAATTATTTAAGTTATATTTCAAATAGACTTGAATGTTTTACTTTTATAATTGGAATTCCATTAATAATTGTTTCTTTAAAAAAAGAGTATAAAAAAATTATTATTGATAAAACTATTATTAGGAGGAAACAATGAAAAAATTAATGGGTTTATTTTTAATGATAATAAGTTTATTTGGTTGTAGTTTGTCCAATATGCCTTCAAACGAAGTTGAAAAATATTTAGAGAATCTTAAAAATCTAAGTGATGAAGTAATAATAGATGTTGATAGTAGAGTATCAGAGGAAGAATTAACTAAAGAGAATAAAGAAATATATAAAAAAGCATTACTAAGACAATATGAAAATATGAAATATAATATTAAGAATGAAAGTATTAATGGTAATGATGCAACTGTGAAAGTTCAAATAACAGTATATAATTATTATAAGGTAAATGAGATGTCAAATATTTATATGAATGAGCATTTAAATGAATTTAATGATATGAATGGTTTTTTTAGCAATGATATTTATAATACATTTAGGTTAGGTGAACTATTAAAAGCAACAGATACTATTAGTTATGAATTAGTATTTAATCTAAAAAAAGATACAAATGGTAATTGGGTTTTAGAAAATCCAAATAGAGAAATGTTAGAAAAAATAAATGGTTTATATATAAATTAAAAAAATTTTAAAAAAAGTATTGACATATATTTTTGTTTTTAATATAATGTTAATAACAAAAGCAGAAACACTGCTTTTAATAATATTCTTTGTTATTAACAAAACGTTAAAAAGAAAGGAGATGTTAATATGAAGAGTAAAGAAGAAATAGAAAGGTTACTTGTTGTTGTAGATATGGTTAATGGTTTTATAAAAAAAGGAGCTATGGCTGATCCAAATATTAATCATATAACAGAAGGTATAGAAAAACTTATTCAAAAGTTTAAATCTGAAAATGAAGGGATAGCATTTATTAAAGATACTCATGATGAAACATCAACTGAGTTTAAAAAGTTTCCACCTCATTGTATTAAAGGAAGCAGCGAGGAAGAATTAATAAGTGAATTAAAACCATATGAGAGTGAATCACTTAGTTATGAAAAAAATTCAACTAGTACAGTATTTGCAAAGAACTTTTTAAGAGATATTGATGCTTTAAAAAAATTAAGAGAGGTAATTGTTACTGGTTGTTGTACTGATATTTGTGTTTTAAATCTAGTAATTCCACTAATTAACTATTTTGATGAAAATAATAGAGAAATTGATGTGGTTGTTAGAAGTGATTTAGTAGAAACATATGATTCTCCTAATCATGAAAGAGGAGAATATAATGAAATGGCACTTAGATTAATGCGTCAAGCAGGTGCTAAAGTTAGAAGGGAAGATTAAAAAATGGAAAGATTAAGTAGAAATTATAGTTTATTAACTGATGCATATGAATTATTTATGTCAGATTCATATGTTAAATCAAAAAAAGGAGTTGAAGGAGTATTTGATTTATTTTATAGAGTAGTACCAAATGGTGGTGGATACACTGTTATGGCAGGACTTGATAAAGTAATTGAATATATTAAAAATTTAAAATTTAGTGATGAGGACATTGAATACTTTAGAAAAAGTGGTTATAACTTTAGTGAAGAATTTCTAAATTATTTAAAAGGATTTAAGTTTACTGGAGATGTGTATGCTATTCCTGATGGAACTCCTGTATTTCCAAATGAACCATTAATTACGGTAAAAGCTCCATTAATTGAAGCACAAATAATTGAAACAGCTATATTATCTTTTATAAATGGAAGTATGGAACATGCTACAGGTGCAAGAAGAATAATTGAAGCCACTCCAAAAAATGTACCAGTTATGGAATTTGGCGCAAGAAGAGCAGATGGAAGTGAAGCTGCAATTGATTCATCAATTTACGGAATTATGGCAGGATGTGCAGGAACTAGTAATGTGATGGCTGCTAAAATGTATGATATGAAAGCACTTGGAACGATGGCTCATAGTTTTGTTGAAACATTTGATAGTGAATATGAAGCATTCCTAACATTTGCATTAGATCATCCAGATAATGCAACACTTCTTGTTGATACATATGATACATTAAGAAGTGGAATTCCTAATGCAATTAAAGTATTTAATTATATGAAAGAACATGGTATTAGAACTGATAAAATAGGTATTAGAATTGATTCTGGAGATCTTGCTTACTTATCTAAAAAAGCTCGTGCTATGTTAGATGAAGCAGGATTTAAACAAGCAAAAATATGTTTAAGCAATGGACTTACTGCAGAAACTATTGAATCATTAATTACTCAAGGAGCATGTTTTGATTCACTTGGAGTAGGAGATAATATTTCAAAGCCAGCAGGAAGAATGGGGGCAGTATATAAAGAAGTAGCAATTATCGAAAAAGGAAAAATTATTCCAAAAATTAAGGTAAGTAATGATATAATAAAGATTGTAAATCCAGATTTTAAAGATTTATATAGAGCATATGACAAAGAAACTGGACATGCTATTTGTGATATTATGTGTTCTCGTGATAAAGAAATCAATAGTAGAGAAATTAAAATTGTTAGTTTAAAAGATTTTATTAAAAGTACAACAATTTCTAATTTTGAATTAAGAAAACTACAAACACCAATATTCTTAGATGGTAATCTTGTATATGATGAACCAAGTTTACTTGAAAAGAAAGCTTATTGTGAACGTGAAATGAAAACACTTTATCCTGAAGTTAAAAGAACACTTAATCCTCATGCATATTTTGTTGATGGCACAGAAGAATATGCTGATATGAAAAACGAGATGATTAGAAAGATGAGAGGATAAAATGAGAAATGAAAAAGCTAAATTAATAGAAGAGTATATTAATGAATTAAAAACTATTAAATATGAAATAAATAATAATTCTAAAAAAAGATTTTTAAGTAGTGTTTCATATTTGTATACTTTAAATAATGGAAGTATTATTCCAAGAGAAAAAGTATTAAAAAATAATAGTGATGGTTCTGCGATTATTATTGCTCCATACATAAAAGAAACAAAAGAATTTTTAGTTGTTATTGAGCCAAGAGTGTTTACTAGCCTTGGAGTTGGAGTATCATTTCCAGCAGGTTATATAGAAGAAGGGGAAACTCCTATAGAAGCAGCAAAAAGAGAATTAAAAGAAGAAACAGGATATGAAGCAAAAAAAATAATTCATTTAGATTCATTCTATCAAGATGAGGGTATCAGTGCTGCTTATAACCATTCATTTTTAGCTCTAGACTCAGAAAAAAAGAGTGAACAAAAGTTAGACGAAAATGAAATTATAAGATATATAACTCTTACTTATGAAGAATTATTAGAACTAGAAAAACAAGGAATAATAAGTGGTGCTAATACAAAATTAACTCTCGCAAGAATAAAAGATTATAAGGAATATTTAAAATAGGAGGAAATTATGTTTGATGTTAAAAAAGAAGTAGAAGATATTACAAATTTTATTAAAGAATATTTTAAAAATAATAATTTAAAAGGGGTAGTTCTTGGGATTAGTGGAGGAAAAGATTCAGCAGTAGTTGCAGGACTATTTGCTCGTGCCCTAGGAAGTGAAAATGTACTCGGAGTAACTCTCCCATGTCATTCACATATAAGTGATAAATCAGATGCTAGTCTTGTAGCAGAAAAGTTTGGATTTGAACTTATTAATTTAGATTTAACACCAGTTTATGATAGTTTCATTTCTGAAGTAAATAAACTTGGTAATTTTAGTGAAGAAGAACTTAAAAATAGCAATATTAATATTAAGCCAAGACTTAGAATGAGCAGTGTATATTATTTAGCAGCTTTATATTCAGCACTTAAAGGAGGAACTTATATAGTAGCTGGTACTTCAAATAAATGCGAACTATATGTTGGATATTTTACTAAAGGAGGAGATTCAACATACGATATTGGAGTATTAAATAACTATACAGTTGATGAAGTAATTAAAATAGGAGAATATTTAGAAGTACCAGATGTAGTTATTCACAAAATACCAAGTGATGGTTTGAGTGGACTATCTGATGAAGATAAATTAGGAGTTAAATATAAAGATATTGCTTCAGTTATGAATGGTGAAGAAATTGATGAAGTTGAAAAACAAAAAATATTAAGATTACATTTATCAAGTCAACATAAATTTAATATTCCTGTTTATAATAGGGACTAATTATGAAATATGATATTGGAATGTATGGAGGAAAATTTCTCCCACTACATAAGGGACATAATTATTGCATAGAAACAGCATGTAAGGAATGCAAAAAAGTTTATGTAATATTATTCTCAGGTGGTGCAGATGAAGAAAAAGTATTAATGAATAATTATGATGAGTATTTATCTTTAGAAAGTAGAATTAAACATGTTAAAAACATTATTAATAATTATGACAATGCAGAGTTTGTTTTAATAGATGTAAGCAAATTAAGACTTGATGATGGAAGCGAAGATTGGGATGCTGAAACACCGCTTGTTAGAAATGTGGTCGGTCCTAAATTAGATGCCGTTTATAGTAGTGAACCATCTTATGAAGAATATTTTAATAGAGCTTATCCTGAAGCAACTCATAGAATTGTAGATTATAAAAGAATCCACTATCCAATTAGTGGAACAAAAATTAGAAATATGAAAAATAGAGAAGAGGTAAAAAAATGGATAATTTAAAAATGGAAAATTTAAAAACAAGTTTCAAATCATTAAAATGGTATGAGATAATAATGATAGTTATTATGGTTTTTATAGCTAGTTCATCAATTTATCAAGCAATTGTTCATCCAGAAACTAGTTCTAATCCATTATGGCTAACAATAATTAATTTTATAAGTGCAATTTGTGGTATACTATGTGTATTCTTTTGTGCAAAAGCAAGTATATCTAACTTTGCATTCGCAACAGTAAATACAATTGTTTATGCAATATTCTTATTTTACCAAAAAATATATGGAACATTTGCATTAGAAGTTTTGTTCTATTTACCAGTTAACTTTATATCTTGGTATATTTGGGCAAAACATAGAGATCAAAAATATGTGGAAAAAACAAAAGCAAAAAAACTCACTTTAACACAAAATATATTATCAACACTAGCTATTGTTATAGGTGGTATTGTATATCATTATATACTAGTTAGAATAGGTGGAGAAGTAGCTTGGTTAGATGCATTTACATTAAGTATTGGAATAGTAGCTGTAATACTTGAAATGTTTAGATATAAAGAACAATATGTATGGTGGATTATTACAGATGTTATAGCAGTAGCAATGTATATAGCACATTTTGATCCAGTATATTTAACAAAGAAAAGTATTTACTTAATTATGGCAGTTATTGGTCTTATTAATTGGCATAAACTAAATAAAGAAAGAAATAAAACAAACGAATAAAAGGAGTATTTATGAAGATAGGTGTATATGTAGGAAGCTTTAATCCAGTTCATAAAGGACATATTAAAATAGCAAATTATATTATAGATAAAAATCTAGTAAATAAATTATTAATAATACCAACTCACAATTATTGGGATAAAAATAATCTAATTAATCTTGAAGATAGAATAAATATGTTACAATTTTATGAAACAGATAGAATTATTATTGATAGTGATTTTAGTGAAAAAGAATACACCTATCAAGTAATAAATGCGCTAAAAGAAAAGTATAAAAATAGTGAATTTAGTTTAATTCTAGGAGCAGATAATATTGTTAATTTTGATAAATGGAAAAACTTTAAAGATTTACTAAAACTAGAATTAATAATATTTAAAAGAAACGATATAGATATTAAATATTATTTAAATAAATTAAAAAAAACAGAGAAATATATTATTGTTGAAGATTTAGATAATATTAATATTTCAAGTACATTGGTAAGAGACAATATAAACGATTTATCATTATTAAAGAAATATCTCGATATTAAAGTAATTGACTATATAGAAAAGAATAATTTATATAGGGAGTGATTATATGAAAAATATTATTATTGCTGGTTCTAGTAGATGTGGCAAAACTACAATATCAAAGTATTTAAAAGATAAATATAATTTAACTCATTATAAAATGGATTCAATTAAAAGAGGTATTGATAAGAATTTTTGGGATGGATATAAAGATGATTGGAAAAAAGTATCACCTCGTATGGCTCATTTAATAAATACAATTATTAATGAAAGAGAAGATGAATTTTTAGTTATAGATACATGTCATTTATATCCAGAAGATATATTTAAATATAATATAAAAGATACTATTATTGTATTTTTAGGACATGATTCAATAAGCGTCCAAGAAAAATTAGAACAAATTAGAAAGTATGATAAACATGCTTGGACTAATTTTAAGGATGATGAGTATATGAAATATAGTACGCGTCTTGGAATTTTATATAGCATTGAAGCAAAAAAGCAATGTGAAGAATTAAATATAAAATATTTTGATACAAGTTATAATTTTAATAAAGTAATGACTGAAGTAATCAAATATATTGAAGATAATTTATAAGGTTTATGGAGAATAATATGAATAGTTTAGAAGAACAAATAAAATTTTTTGTAAATGAAATAGTTAATAGAAGTAATAATAGTGATGAAATAAGAAAAAATGTATTAACTTATAAAAGCTTTTTGATTAATACAAAACTAATAACTAAAAATAGTGAGATATCAAAATGGTTAGATGTAGTAATTAATACAGCCAAGCTAATTGAAGGAATAAAAGAATCAGATGGATACGTTGATATTATTTCTTTTGTTGAAGCAATGGGAGTTTACCATTCAAAAATCAATGAAGTTAAAGAGGATCCTAAACATTATGGGCATTATCATGAAACTAGTTCTTCTTCATGTGGAAGCAGTAGTATTTCAAATGATTCATGTGGTTCAGAATATGAAAGAAGAAGAGTGATTTCTTCTTCTTCATGTGGTGGCACTTATATTGTTACAAGTAGATGTTAATTATGAAAAAGCAAATATTTAATAGTGAAATTGATATGAATGAATATTTATGCTCAAGCGATGAAAATCATAATGTATTAAGAGTAAATCCATCATTAAGATTATATATTAAAGTAACTGATGATTGTAATGCTAAATGTGATTTTTGCGCTAATAATTTATCAAGAGACTTTGGCTCGTTAGATTTTGCAAAATTAGGGATTGTTATTAGGTATTTATATGATAGAAATCTTCTTCATGGTGTTAGTTTAACTGGTGGAGAGCCGATGCTTTATCCTGATATTGTAAATAAAATTATTAATTTAGTTTATTCTATTGATCCACATATTGAAGTACAATTATCTACAAATGGAATTAATTTTAGAAGATTATTAGATTTTGAAAATATAAATAATTTAGAAAGCATTCATTTATCTAGGCATCATTATGACGAAAAAGTAAATCAAAGAATATTTCATTCTAGTAAAGTTGCCAGTGATAATGATATAATATATGTACAAGATCATTTAGAAGATAAAAAAATAATAAATATAAATACTCTTGTAATGAAAGGATATATTGACTCTTTAAAAGAAATAAAAGCAATGTTAAATTATGTTGGAAGAGTAGGTGTTTATAAAAATGGTTTTGTTTCTTTAATGAAGTGCAATGAATTTTCAAAAGAAAGGTTTATTAATTTTAATGATATATTTAGACATCTAGACAAAGATTTTTTCCTTTCTCATCATTTTTATTCAAAAACATATTGTGAATGTATCGATGGAGTTTATTTAACAGATGATGCAAAGATAGTTGAATTTTACGCTCGTATGGTTAAAGAATGTAATCAATGTGAAAGCAAAACAATGCAACTAGTATACACAACTAATAATAGAGTTTTAAATGGTTTTGGTGGAAAAGAAATCTTTTAAGGAGGTATTTATGAAATTAGAAGAAAAAGTTGTAAAAAAACTAATACTTAAGTGCGAAACAATATCTTCAATGGAATCTTGTACAGGTGGGCATTTTGCAAATACAATTACAAATATTGAGGGTTCCTCTTCAGTAATAAAGTTTTCTGCAGTTACATACTCAAATGAATATAAAATTAGAATGGGTGTTAGTAAAAGTATAATAGATAAATATAGTGTTTATAGTTTTGAAACATCTCATAATATGGCTTTCGAAATATCAAAATTCGCAAATAGTACTTATGGAATTGGAATTACTGGAAAACTAAATAGAATTGATGAAAATAATTTAGTAGGAGACGATAATATCATATTTGCAACTATTTATAATAGCAAAAATGACAATTATATAGATATGAAAATTAAATGTCCAAATTATCAAAGAAGTAAATGCAAAGATTATATAGTTAAGACTATATTAAGAAAATTATTAAAGGTGATGGGTGATTAATATGGAAAAAGAATATACAAGTGAAGAAGATTTTTTAAAAGATTATGATGTTTCAATATTTGATAGACCTTCTGTAACAAGTGATATTTGTTTATTTAGTGTATCAAGTGAGAATCAAAATAATTATAGAAAACTATCTAAAAAATATTTTAGTGTTTTACTTGTTAAAAGAAATAACTATCCTTACAAGGGAAAATGGTGTCTGCCTGGTGGATTTGTAGGAATAAAAGAAACAAGTGAAGAAGCAGCTAGAAGAGTTCTTGCAGCTGAAACAAACTTACATAATGTTTTTTTAGAACAGTTGTATACATTTGATGATATTAATAGAGATCCAAGATGCAGAGTTATGAGTGTAACATATATGGGACTTGTTGATAAAAATAAATTAGATGATTCATTATTTGAAAATGCTTCTTGGTTTAATATAACAACTCTTGAAGATAATGATTATTATCACGTTACTTTGGATAATGGAAATGAGCAATTAAAATTCGTTGTAAAGAAGGTTTTAAAAGAAGAAACTACAGATAGATATAAATTTGAAATAATAGAAAATGATTCACTTGCTTTTGATCATCCAAAGGCTATTATTAGTGGTATGGAGAGACTTAAAAACAAAATAAATTATACAGATATTGTATTTAATATGATGGGAGAATATTTTACACTTGGTGAACTTCAACAAGTGTATGAAGTAATACTAGGGAAAAAATTATTAGATCCAGCATTTAGAAGAATAATTGCTGGAAAAGTAATTAAAACAGACAAAATACAAACTGGTGGTGGACATAGACCAAGTGTGCTATTTACTTATAAAAGAAATAAAGAGTCATAAGGCTCTTTTTTATTGAATAAAATTAGTATGAAAAAAATAATATTTTTTATTATGCTTTTTGCATGTGTTAAAGTAAATGCAAGCATAGTGGTAATGGATGCTTCTAGTAAAAGAGTATTATATGAAAAAAATATGAATGAAAGGAAACTAATAGCTTCTACAACAAAAATAATGACAAGTATCATAGCACTTGAAAATGGTAATTTAAATGATATTTATATTGTAGGAGAAGAAATAAATAAAGTTACTGGATCAAGTATATACTCTAAAATAGGTGAAAAATATTCATTGAATGATTTATTATATGGACTAATGCTCAGAAGTGGAAATGATGCATCAATGGTAATTAGTAAAAACATTCTTGGTTATGACGAATTTATTGCTAAGATGAATATTAAAGCATACATGTTGGGGATGAATAATACTTCATTTGAAAATCCACATGGGCTTAATGATGATAGTTTCAATTATTCTACTGCATATGATTTAGCATTATTAATGAATTATGCAATTAGAAATAAAGATTTTTTACATATTACAAGTACAAAAAAATATAAAGACTGGTACAATAAAAATGAACTTTTATCTAACTATAAATACTTAATCAGTGGTAAAATTGGTTATACTAAAAAAAGTGGACAAGTTTTTGTAAGCGCAGCAAAAAAAGATAATAAAACTTTAATTATCGCTAGTATTGATGAAGCAGATAAATTTAATTTACACAAGAGACTATATGAAAAATATTTTAATGAATATAAATTATATAAGATACTTAATAAAAATTTTTTTACTTTTGATAATAATAATAAAAACCATTACTATATTTTAAATGATTTTTACATGCTTATTAAAGATAATGAAAAGAATAAGATTAGTATTAAAGTAAATTTAAATAATAATTTAGACTATATAAGTATTTTTTTAGATAATAAATTAATACATAATGAAAAACTATATAAAATTGCTTATAAAGATAGAATGAAATCATTAAAGGAAAAGTTGTTATTTTTCTCTCTATAGTGTATAATTTGCTTGAAGGAGAAAGAGTATGGAAAGATTACAAAAATATTTAAGTTCTTGTGGTGTCGCATCAAGAAGAAAAAGTGAAGAATTAATAATAAATGGTCATGTTAAAGTAAATAATGAAATCATTAATGAACTGGGATATAAAGTAAATGAAAAAGATAAAGTATATGTAGATGATGTTTTGATAAAAAGGTCTGATAAATTATATTTTTTATTATACAAACCAGAAAAAATAATATGCAGTGTTAAAGATGAAAAAGGCAGAATGACTGTTATTGATTTAATTGATACTGAAGAAAAAATCTTTCCTGTTGGTAGATTAGATTATGATACTAGTGGTTTATTACTACTTACAAATGATGGCGAACTATCAAATAAACTATCTCATCCATCTCATCACGTAGAAAAAACGTATTCCGTTAAAATTGATGGAATTGTTTCAATAAATGATATTCGAAAATTAGAAAGCGGTATTATATTAGATGGCATTAAAACAAAAAAAGCTCATGCTAAAATAATAAAAACTGATAAGAAAAATAATAAAACATACATTGAATTAACTATAACTGAAGGAAGAAATCATCAAGTCAAAAAAATGATAGAGTCAATTAATCACAAAGTTTTAAAATTAAAGCGTATTTCATACTCATTTTTAAATCTTAAAGGTTTAAGTATTGGTGAATATCGTACATTAACTATTAAAGAAGTAAAACAGCTTTATAATATAGCAAATAAAAAATAAGTTCATTTTTGAACTTATTTTTCTTCCTCAATTACAATTGCTTCTCCTGGACAAGCTTCAACAATATTTAATAAATCAGCTTTATCTTCAGGATCTACAACTTCTTGCTTAGGTTGGCTCATACCTTCGTCATTAAATTCAAAATATTTTTCATTTTGACTAACACATAATCCACATCCTATACATGAATCAGTAACTTTTAATTTTTCCATTAATTATTTCTCCTTTTTAAATCATAATTAAATTATACATTAAAATGGGAAAAAAATCTATATTATGAAGAATTGAAAATGAAATACATTTATGATATTATTATTATGGTGAAATAATATGAGTTCAAGGATGGAAAAATATGATGATGTTTCACTAGATACTATGAGCCGTACAAAAAGAAATCAAAATGTTTATAATATGACAGAATTAGGTGAATTATCTAGGATTAAAACAAACACTAATGTTAGTGTTATTTCTGATGCACCTAAAGAAATAGATTTAGAAAAAATAAAGAACTATGTTTATTCTTTGGATAATGAAGAAGAAAAAAGAAGAAGAATATCTCTTGAGCTACCTGAAGAAGAGCCAGTTAAAGAAGTGGTAAGAAAAGAAGAAAAAGAATACGATATTAATTCTGTTTTAGAAAGAGCAAGAGATAAGAGAAATTCAGATTATGAAGTTGATAGACATAGAAAGTTAAGTAATACACAAATTGATATTTTAAAGAATATCAAGATCAAGGAAGATAGAATTGAAGAAGAAATAGATACAGATATTACTTGTCCAATTGATGAATTAAATACTGAAGAAAAAACAATTGTTGATTTAATTCAAGATATTCAAAGTCATGGCAAAAAGAAAGAACTATTTGAAGATTTAATGGGTGGAAGTGACGATACAGTTGTAGCTCCAATTGAACTTGAAGCATCTAAAAACGATTCATTGAAAAGTGATTTATTAAATATGACTCATGATTTAGAAAGCATTAAAATTCCTGAAAATGATTTTACTCATGAAATAAATATAGAAAAAGAACTATTAAAGGAAGATAATGATATTATTCTTAAAAATATTGATAACAATTTTTCTTTAGGAGATGATGAAGAGGTTGAAACTGACGATGAAAGTGATGATGAAAATAACGAAGAAGATGTAAAAATAAAAGAAGTAGATAAATCCTTTTATTCAAATTCATTAACATTTAATAAGTCTGATTTCGATGGATTTGAGGATCTTGAAAATGGTGTAAAGAAGAGTAATGCTCTTACAAAAGTGGCCATATTCTTTATATGTCTACTGCTACTTGGGACAATTTTTCTAATATTAAATTTTGTACTTGATTGGAATTTATTATAAAGAGAGTAATCTCTTTTTTATTTTTATATATAATTAAATATGAGAATAAAAAAAAGTGATTTAATAATAGCAATAATGGTATTAATTCTTATTTTATCATTTATTGAGATAAAAATTTTTTCATATAGAAGTGAACCAATATTAATGAATTATTCTAAAAATAAAATAATTAATATTATCAATAACATTATAAATGAATCAATTAATAATAAAAAAAATAATTTTAAATATAATGACATTATAATTGTAGAAAAAGACAATTATGGTAGTATTGTTAGTTTGGATTTTAATAATGAGTTAATTAATAATATTATGTATATTGTTACTGATGATATATTAAACAAGGTCCGATTGTTGGAAAAAGGAAATTATGAAGAAATGAACTTAAAATATTTAATATATGAAGATAGAGTATATTATATTCCATATGGAATTATTTATAACAATAGTATTCTTAGTAACTTAGGGCCTAAAATACCTTATCGAATTTATATGGTTGGGAATACAAATAATGATACCAAGATTAATATTGAAGAATATGGAATTAATAGTTCTAAAGTAGAAGTCGTTTTAAATATTAGTGTTAATATGCAAGTTTTGTTACCATTTAGTTCTGAAAATTTCGCTGTTAATAAGTCAATTATTTTAGATAGCAAAATAATACAAGGGAAAGTTCCTAATTATTATGGTGGTATATTTAGTACAAATTGAATATATAATAATCTTATGCTATAATTAGATTGTTATTAAGGAGAAACAATGATTGTAGAAGTTGAAAATAAAAAATATAAATTAATAAAAGATTATAGAGACGGATTTGATAAAGATATGTTTTTAGAAAAATATACATCTTTTTTTGAAGAATATGATTATATTGTTGGGGATATAGCTTATTCTAAACTAAGATTAAAAGGCTTTACAAAAAAAGGCAATAAAATCTATAATAAAATAAATGATTATAATAATTTGGAAAAATATTTAAAAGAGAATTGCGCATTTGATTGTAAATATTTTATATTAGAAAAAATAAATGAAAAGTAATATTAATAATTGATATTATTTTTTTAATATGTTAAAATTAATTATGATAGGATGGTGTATTGATGAAGAAAATATCTATTAAGAATTTAGATGGTACAATAGAACAAGTTGATTTAGTAAATGCTTTTAGAATAGAAGATATAAATAAAAGATTTGTTATATTATCTAAAGGTGAAATTGTTAGTGAGGGAATGAGTAAAATATATATTTCTGAATTTACAGAAGAAACTCCAGGAGTTTATAGTTTGATTGGAATTACTGATGATATGGTTTGGAATAGAGTAAAGCAAGCTATGAAAGAAATAGTAGAAGGTTAAGGTGAAATAAAATGGTAAGTGAAGTTGAAAATGTTTTAAATGGACAAATTGTAAGAAAAGTCAATGCAGATAAAGCTATTGGTGTTTCAACAGCAAATTTAAAGCCAGATGAAAAAGGTGAAGTACCTTTATCTAAGCAAAGTGCTTTTACCATATCTTCAGTTAAAGAATCTGATGATATAAGTGAAAATTTAGATTTAACTCCTCCTACACCAGAACCAGAAATCTTAGAAACTTTAACAACATCAACTACTCCAAGTGAATATGTTCCCGAGGATGTAAAACCTGCTGAAGATGAAACTATAGAAAAAACTCCAGTAGAAGTTGCTTCTCCTGATGGACTGGGTTCAATAGATTTTGATTCTTTAATTCCAAATATTCCATTAGTTGAAGATAAAATTGAAAAAGAACCAGAGATAGATGTTCAAGAAGAAAAAGTGGAATTACCACAAGAGCAAGAAATGGTACAGGCTGAAGAGCCTGTTGGAATTGATGATGGTTTATTTGTTGGTTCATCATCTACAGAACAAGCTGATTTTAATCCAAATATTTCTACAGCAGCTGATGCTGGTGAATTATCTCAAGAATTGTTTGAATCTGAACCCGAACCAGTTCAAGCTGAAGAATTAAAAACAGATTCTGCGGAAAGTGAAATGTCAACATTTGAATCAGCTACACAAGGTAAAACTGAATATCAAATGCCTTTTGATGAAGGAAACAGTAGTTCTTTATTAGCAACTGAAGAACCAGTACAAGAAGAATCCGAATTCTTTCCTGAACAAGGCAGTGATGTTACTGAAAGTTCTGAACCCGAAGATTTTTTAGAGGAAGAACCAAATGAAGCAATTGAGACTTTTTCAGGGGAAGAATCAAAAGATGAAACTGAAAGTGTACCAGAAGAAGAGTATAATGACAATCCAATCCAAGACGCTACTTATGAAGAAAAATTCAATATTATTATTGATTGGTTAAAAATTATAAATAGTTCATTAAATGAAATAATAAATAAACTTGAATTAAGAGATAATATTAAGGAGACTCCACAGCAAGTTCCAGAGTTGCCACAAGATCAATTATTAGAACCGCCAAAAGAAGATTATCAATCATCATTTAAAGAGCAAGAACAAGAAAAAATGGTTGATGAATCAAATCATGTATCTGAAGATGATATGCCAATAAAAGGTGGAATGTTTATATAATTAAATTAGTCTTACGACTAATTTTTTTTGATTTGAATAAAATTTATTATGAAAGACTTATTATTTTTAAATTATGATATTATCATTGATAAAATATATTATAAAGACAATGAAAAATGCTTTTTTGTAAATAATTATAAAATTAATATTTTAGAAGTTAATAAAGATGATTTAGAACATATCACAAAATTAATATCTTTAACTAATAATTTATATAATACTATAACTGTAAATACTTTTATATTAAATAATAGAGATAGTTTTTTTACAAAGTATAATAATAAATATATAATTCTTTACAAAAATAATAATATAGGAAATGTTTTTTGTTTAAACGATATTTATAAATTTTGGAGTATCAATAATAATTTAGACAATTATGATATTTTAGATGAATGGGTTAAGGAAGTTGATCAAATAGAAGAAAAATTAATAATGTTTAATATGGAGTTTAAAACCGTTCAAAATAGTGCAAATTACTATATAGGAATGGCGGAAAATGCCATTCAGTTATTAAATGATTATAGAAATTCTATTAATAATTATAATGACTCAATAGGACATAAATTATCTTATAGATTATTTGATAATAATGATTTATATAATCCATTTACATTCATAAAAACAAATAAAATGTATGATATATCAAATTATATTAAGTATTCTTTCCTTCAAAATACTATTGACTATAATGAAATAGAACTATTATTTAGAAATGGTACAGATTATGAAAATTTATTTTTATTTTGTAATTTGATGTATCCCAGTGTGTATTTTGATTTAATAAAAAATGTTTTTTTAGAAAAGGAAAGTGAAACTAAAATTGATTCTATTATAAAAAATAGAAAGAAGTATATAAAATTACTGTCTTTTTGTAAAAAAATAGTAAAAAGTAATAAAAATATTAAACTAATTAATTGGTTTAATTAACAAATATGATATAATAAAAACGAGTGATTTTTATGAGTAAGTATAAAAAAGATGACATAGTTAAATGTTGTGTAACTGGAATAACTGATTATGGTGTTTTTGTTAAAATTGATGATGAGTATAATGGATTAATACATATATCGGAAATATCAAATAAATATATTAGTAATATTGAAAGACTATTTATAGATGGTGATACATTTGATGCAAAAATTTTGGAAATTGATGATAAAAAGAAACAAATCAAATTGACTATAAAAGGATATAAAACAAATCATAAACTAATAGATGGATTAGAAGAAAAAGGAAATGGATTTGCCCCTTTAAAAGAAAATTTGGATAAGTGGATAAAGGAAAAAATGGAGGAATTAGAAAAAAACACAAAAACACCATAAAAATCGCATTTTATCTTGACATAAAAAACAATAAATGATATATTTAATAACGTCAACAGACGAATTATGGGCGATTAGCTCAGTTGGTTAGAGCATCTGCCTTACAAGCAGGGGGTCGGG
>CAMKMS010000014.1 GCA_946413985.1 uncultured Mycoplasmatota bacterium | reverse complement strand
AACATAGTTACTGCTGCTGCTACTGGTTTAATTGCTGCAAGAGATATTTTAGAAAGATAGATATATCTATCTTTTTTTTGAAATCAAATATTATATAATTATATAGAGATTTATTGTAGAAGTAAAAATGTCAATTATATATGAAAATTATGGTAGTTTTATGAGTTTAGGCGCTTTTAAAATACTTACTTGTCCAAATGTTACACTATTAGCAGAAAGATTTTATCTATGTGTCTTATCAATTATTGTTGATGTAGTATTAAGTATAGTTTTAATTATTTCCCTATTTAATTTCAAAAAAATAGAAAGCAAGATGTCAGCCATTAATGCCTTTTTTAATAGTTGTAATTATATTTAGAATTAACAGCTTAATACTAATCAGTGTTATAATATATTGAATGGAAATATAACGATTTTTAGGATAGAGTTTTATTTTCTATCTTTTTTATTTTTTTCGACTTCAAAAATATATTAATGTATGTTAAAATATATGGTGATAAGGACGGTATGTAGTATGGGAAAAGTAATATCATTAGTAAATCAAAAAGGTGGAGTAGGAAAAACAACAACTAGTATTAATTTATCTAGTTCTTTAGGACATTTAGATAAGAAAGTATTATTAATAGATTTGGATTCTCAAAGTAATACTACTACTGGTTTAGGAATAGAAAGAGCTAAAATAAAAAATAGTACATATGATGTTATAATGGGAGCATGTGATATTAAGGATGCAATCATAAAAACACCATTTAAGAATTTAAGTGTAATCCCATCTGTTATAGATTTAGCAGGTGCTGAAATAGAATTAATGCAAATTAGTATGCAAGATAGAACATTTATAATGACTGAACAATTAAAGGGACAAATTAATAAAATAAGAGATAAATATGATTATGTTATTATAGATTGCCCTCCTGCACTTGGTATTTTAACAACTAATGCTTTAGCAGCATCAGATTCAGTATTAATACCAATTCAATGTGAGTATTATAGTTTAGAAGGAGTTAATTTACTTTTAAAAACTATATTACAAGTACAAAAGAAAGTTAATCAAAATTTGCAAATAGAGGGTGTATTACTTACTATGTTAGATGGAAGAACTTTACTTGGACTTGAGGTAGTAGAAGATGTACGAAAATTCTTTAATGAAAAAGTATTTAGTACAATAATACCAAGACTTGTTAAGTTAGTAGAGGCACCTAGTCATGGTAAACCAATTATTGAGTATGATCCTAAGAGTAAAGGGGCTTTAGCATACTTAAATTTAGCTAAAGAGGTGATAGAAAGAAATGGAAACAAATAATAAAAGAAAGGCATTAGGAAAAGGTCTTGAACAATTATTTAGTAATGAGAGTTTATATACTAATCCACTTGATTCATTAGATGAAATTAGTCATAATGCAAAAAAAGAGGATATAGTTGAAATAGACTTAAATGAATTAAGAAGTAATCCATATCAACCAAGAAGAACTTTTGATCAAGAAAAACTACAAGAGTTAGCTGATTCAATTAAAGAATTTGGTGTGGTTGAACCAATCATTGTAAAAAAGAGTATTCATGGTTATGAAATAGTTGCTGGAGAAAGACGTTGCAAAGCTGCAAGAATCGCAGGCCTTGAAACAGTACCAGCTGTTATAAAAGAATTTTCTGATGAAGATATGATGCAAATTGCACTTCTTGAGAATATTCAAAGAGAAGATTTAACAGCAATAGAAGAAGCAGAAGCTTATGCTAATTTAGTTGGAAAACTTGGAATAAGTCAAGAAGAACTAGCTAGAAGAGTTGGTAAAAGTAGAAGCTATGTAACTAATATGATTGGATTATTAAATTTACCACAAGAAGTAAAAGAATTCATTTTGAATGGTTACTTATCTATGGGACATGCAAGAGTATTAAGTAAACTAGAAGATGAAGAAAAAGTAATTGAACTAGCACAGAAAGTAATAAATGAACAATTATCAGTTCGTGATTTAGAAAGTATTGCTAGTAATCCTGATTACAAGAGAAAAAAGGCAATTAAAGTTCAAAAAACAACGAATGAATATGGATTTGTAGAAGAAGCATTAACTGATAAGATTGGAAATAGAGTTAGAATTCAAAATAAGAAAATAGTTATTCCATTTAATAGTGAAAAGGATTTAGAAAGAATACTTGAAATATTAAATGTAGAAGTGGATGCTGATTAAAATGAATAAAGATTATAAAATAGGAAGCAAAGTTATTATGAAAAAAGAGCATCCATGTGGAACAAATCTATGGGAAGTTGTTAGAGTGGGTGTTGATATTAAAATAAAATGCGTAAATTGTGGTAGAAGTATTATGATGGATCGTATGGAATTTAATAAAAAACTTAAAAAGGTGAGTGAGTTTTAATGTTTAAAAAGAGGAAAAGAATAAGTCCTGTTATGACATTTATTATCCTAACATTTATTACTATATTATTAAGTGGTATATTACATTTATTAAATGTTCAAAGTGAATATACAACAATTAGTAGTACTGGTACTTTAGTTAATAATATTATTGAAGTGGATAGTTTATTAAGTACTGGAGGACTTAAATATATTGTTACACATGCTGTAAAAAACTTTATGTCATTTACTCCTATGTCTATTTTAGTTATCGTATTAATAGGAATTGGTGTACTTGAAAAGTCTGGTTTTTTAAAATCATTTTTTACATTATTAACAAAGAATTCTAAAAAGAATACAGTAACATTTATTTTAATATTTATTAGTTTATTATTATCATTATTTGGTGATATAGGTTTTGTTATTATGCTACCTATTGGAGCTTTGCTATTTAAATATGGAAGACGTAATCCTTTTGGAGGAATTATTGCTTCATTTGCAGCACTATCATTTGGTAGTGGAATTAATATATTTTTAACAGCAAATGATAGTTCACTTTTAAAGCTAACACTTAGTGCTGCTAAAATAACAGATATTAATTATAAGATTGGAACGTTCTTTTCATTATTTATTATGATAGTGTTATTAATAGTAACATCATTTGTGTTTACATATATAACTGAAAAGAGAATTATGACAAGACTTCCAAAATATGAAGGCGACGAAGAAGAAATTGTAATTAGCAATAAAGAATTAAGAGGCATAATAGTAGGTCTTGGCCTTGGAGCTGTTTATGCATTAATAATAATATATATGATTATTCCAGGACTTCCATTATCTGGAGCGTTACTTGATCATAATGCTAGTATATATATAGATATGCTATTTGGAGCAAAATCATTATTTAATCAAGGATTTATATTTATAGTAACTGCATTTTTTGCATTAATAGGTTTTGGATATGGATTTATGTGTAAAACTATTAAGAATACAAAAGATGTTACTGAATCACTAGCTTATTCACTTGATAATATAGGTAATATTATGGTGTTATTATTCTTTGCATCATTATTTATTAGTGTATTTGAAGAAAGCAATATTGGATCAGTTTTTACTGCATTAATTTCTGGATTAATTGGTAAAATAACATTTACTGGATTTGGATTAATAATAATATCTATTATATTAATTGCAATAAGTAATTTATTACTTCCATCATCAGTGGCTAAGTGGAAGATGATTTCTTCTTCTTTAGTACCTTTATATATGAATGCAAGTATTAGTCCAGAATTTGCTCAAATATTATATGTTACATCTTCTTCAATTACTTGTGGATTAACACCATTATTTCCATTCTTTGTTATTTATTTAGCATTTTTAGAAAAGTATAATAAAGAAGATATAGTTACAATGAAAGATGGTATTAGATATATGATTCCTTATGCAGCATATATGATGGTTATTGTACTTATTGTATTAGCAGGATTCTATATGATTGGAATTCCAACTGGTGTTGGATCTTTTCCGGGGGTAAGTTATGGCGCTTAAAGCAGGTATTATAGGACTTCCTAATGTAGGAAAAAGTACATTATTTAATGCAATTACTAAAAAGAATATTTTAGCAGCAAATTATCCATTTGCTACAATAGATCCAAATGTAGGAGTAGTTAGTGTTCCTGATCAAAGATTAGAAGTGTTAAATGATATGTATATGCCAGAAAGACTAATTGCTACTCAATATGAATTTATTGATATAGCTGGATTAGTAAAAGGAGCATCTACTGGAGAAGGACTTGGTAATAAATTTCTTTCAAATATTAGAGAAGTTGATGCTATTGTAGAAGTAGTAAGATGTTTTGAAAATAAAGATATTATTCATGTTGAAGGTAGTATTGATCCTAAACGTGATATTGAAATAGTTAATTATGAGTTAATACTTAGTGATTTAGAAATAGTAGAATCAAGGATTCTTAAAATAGAAAAGAAAGCAACAACTACTAATGATAAAGAGGCTTTATTTGAAGTCGCTACTTTAAAGAAAGCAAAAGAGATGTTAGATAAAGGGCAAATGTTAAGATTAGTATCTTTTGATGAAAAAGAGGAAAAATTACTTAAAAACTTTAATCTAATTACTAATAAACCATTTATATATTTAGCTAATGTTAGTGAAGATGATATTTTAAGTGGTACTAATAAATATGTAGATGTTGTACGTGAAATAGCATCAAGTGAAAAAGCAAGTGTAGTGCTTATGTGTGCTAAGATTGAAAGTGAACTTGCTGAATTAGATATAGAAAGTAAAAGAGAGTTTTTACGTGATTTAGGTATTGAACATAGTGGTCTTGATGAATTAATTCATATTACATATCATATGCTTGGACTTGAAACATTCTTTACTGTTGGTAAAGATGAAGTTAGAGCATGGACATTTAAAACAGGTATGAAAGCCCCAGAATGTGCTGGAATCATACATACTGATTTTGAAAAAGGATTTATTAAAGCAGAAGTAATGAGTTATGATGATTTAATAAAATATGGTAGTGAATTAAAAGTTAAAGAAGCAGGAAAAGCAAGACTTGAAGGAAAAGAATACTTAATGCAAGATGGAGATATTTGTTATTTTAGATTCAATGTTACAAAATAGTTATATTCAAGCTTTGACTAATTAAGTAAATTATTGTATTCTTATAATAGGAGTGATATAGATGAAAAAAGGAATAAAAGTTTTAGGAATAATACTATTATTATGTTTATGTGTAATAGTAAGTGGTTGTGGTAAAAAACCAAATGAAAATAAAACCAATACTGATAGTGGAAATGGTAATGATGCAAAAATAATAGATAATTTTGATACTATTGTTAATAATATTAATTTTACAAGTGAAGTAGCAGGTACTGGAATAAATGGATTTCGCGCAGTTATTTCAGATACAGATAAAATTACCTATAAGTTTGAAAGTAATGGTACAGAAGCCGAAGTAAGTAAACAAGTTACTATTGGTGTATCTGTTAAAGGACTTACACTTGCATCTAATAATGATGAGGGAGCTGTTTATGTAATGACTCAAAATAATGAAGTTTATTATGTTGGGGCATCAAAAACAAAAGAGCCAGTTGTTGAAAAATTGGATGTAAAGAATGTTTCATCATTTGCGGCTCTATATACAGACTTAGAGGGTAAGGGAGATTATCAAACAATAGTAATTATTAAAACAAATGAACAAAAATATTATACAGATTATAAATTCTCTACCGATAGTAGTAGATCAATAAAAGAAATAAGAGGAGAATAATTATTCATAATAAAAGTAGATAATAGAATTAACTATTATCTACTTTTTTAATTAATTTTTTTATTAATTTATTTGAATATATTTCTTTGATTCTTTCTTTTCTTCTTTAGGGAATGTTATTTTTAATACGCCATTATTGAATGATGCATGAATGTCATTTTCATTAACATTACCAATAGTGAATTGTCTTTTAAAAGATCCTGAAACTCTTTCTTTTCTAAAATACTTCTTTTCTTTGTCTTCTTTTTCACTACTTGTGTGTCCTTCAATAGTAAGTACACCATTTTCATGATCTAATTTAATATCTTTTTTATCATATCCAGGAACTTCTAATTCAATATGTACATTACCACCTTTTTCATAAATGTCACATTTCATGTCTAGATTTTTCATCCTTGGCATTGGAGCGAAATCATCAAAGAAATCATCCAAATACAATCTTTCTGGTAATAAACTCATTTATTATCATCTCCTTACAAATATAATTATACTCAATTATTAGCACTTGTCAATATAGAGTGCTAACATTTTTTACACTTTTTACATATATTATTATAATCTTTTTTAAAAAATATATTATTTCTATCTTTAAATGCATATATTTTTATGTTATAATATGCTTGCTTTATAACCAAAAGGGGTATAAAATAACTTAATATGTATTTTTTTTAAAAGGGGAAATATGGTATGAAGAAGGATAAAAAATTTTTAGAAGAGTTAGAGAGCTTTTTAGGAAAATCAAAACATAAGGATGAGATTATTGCTAAGTATGCTTCTATAATTAAAACCGAAAAAGATAATGGTAAAAGGATTAAGTTTATTTTAAAAGAACTTGGATCACCAGAAGAGATTGCTAATAAAGAGTTAAGTTTTTATAAAAATAATAAATCAAATATCTTTTCTGTTATTAAAGAGAAACTATTGTCTTTAAAGCCAAAGAAAAAAGAAAATAAAGAAGTAAAAGAAAAGCAAAATATCAAAAAGAAACAAAATGATAAAAAAGAGTCTAAACCTAAAAAAGAAAAGAAGAATGTATTTAAATCTTTAAAAGATAAATTTACTTCATTTAAAGCAAAAAAAGATAATAAAAAAGATAATGTTGTAAATAAAGAAAAGAAAAATAATATTTTTAAGTCTTTGAAAAATAAATATGCTGCTTTTAAAAATAAAAGAAAAGAAAAGAAATTAGCAAAGAAAGAAAGAAAAAAAGAAAAAAAGAAAGAAGAAAAGAAAGATAAGAATTCTAAATCTTCTAAATTTAAAGCTTTCTTAACTAAGGATTTATTTCATAAAAAAGAAAGAAAAGTTACTGATACTCCAAAAGAAGTAGTTGAAGAAATAAAAGAAGAAGTAGAAGATAAGATAAGTGATGTTTCTGAAATAGTTAGTGAGACTCATGTTTTTGAAAGTAGAAAGACAAGGATTAAAAGAGTCATTTTTAAGACTTTAGGAGTCATTTTTACATTTGTTTTAGTATTTGTATGGTTATGGGTAAGTGTAGTGTTCTTTGCTTCTATTTTCGCTTATCTTGATGGTATTAAATTTAAAGGTGTTATAATATTAGCATTTTCTGTTGATTTACTTATATTTTGGATAGTAATAATGGTAAATAGAGCTATATTTAGAAAGAAAATGAGTTTAATATTAAATTTAATAATAATTTTCATTAGTGTTGGTGGTATAGCATTTGGTGGCGTAAAGGCATTTAATGAAATTAAGAAGATAGAATATGTTCAAGATGTTAGTGATAAATATACTATGACTAGAAAACTTGAAACATATGAATTACCTAAAGAATCAGGAGAAAAGTTTGTTATTACATTTAATAGTTTATATAATACTCAATATATTATTAAATACGATAAAAATGTAAGGGGAAAAGTAAAAATAGATACTAGATACTATGAATGTTATTATGACTATTATACTAAGCGTAATACTGATGGTGTTTATATTTCATTAAAACTTGATGATAGAGATAGATTTAGTGTATATCTAGATGATATTAAAGAAGGTAAGATATATGATAATGATGAACTTGCAAGATATACAGTAAAAATAACTATTAATCCAGATGAAGCTAAAAAGTTAGTTATTCAATAAAATACTCAATTATGAGTATTTTTTTGTAATAAAAAAAACTCAAGGATTTCTTGAGTTATTTTCTAATGGCGCCCGATGCAGGACTCGGACCTGCGACCTAACGGTTAACAGCCGTGCGCTCTACCGACTGAGCTAATCGGGCAACTACATAAGATATTATATGATAGTAAGTGTCTTTTGTCAACAAAATTATAGACAATTTGGTATAAAATTGATAAAATTGTAATAGTAAAGAGGGATAAGTAATGAACGAAGAAATTGAAGTTTTAGATTTTAGTAAAGATAATGTTGTTTCTACTACAGTTGGCCCTACAGTAAATAATGATAAAGCTGAACCAACTCCTGAAAAAAAAGTTAGATTTTCTATTCTTGATACTTATGGTGAAAATTTAAGTAGAAAAGAATATGTTACAAATCCAGCTATTGGTCGTGAGCATGAAATTGAACAAGCTATAGAAATTTTACTTACTCCAGAGAAGAGTGCTCTTCTTGTTGGTAAAGCTGGTATAGGTAAAACTGCAATTGTTGAAGGAATAGGTTATAGAATGGTTAATGGAACTATTCCTAATGCATTAAAACCATATGAATTAATTAAAGTAAATATTTCTAGTTTACTTGGAGAAACTAAAGTAGATGGAAATAATGAAAATAAACTTCAATTATTAGTAGAAGAACTTAAAACTAAAAAGAATATTATATTATTTATTGATGAAGTTCACTTACTTGTTAATAGAAATACCTCTAATATGTCAATAGACTTCGCTAATATGTTAAAACCAGGTTTAGACCGTGGTGATATTAAAATGATTGGTGCTACTACTGATGAAGAGTTTGAAGCATATATTTTAAGAGATAGAGCGTTTTTAAGACGTTTCTTAAGAGTTGATGTACTTGAACCTACTCAAGAACAATGTACTCAAATCTTAATGGGAACTTATCCTAAATATGAAAAAAGAACTGGCATTAAGTTTGGATATACTGACTTTATTAAACAAAAGATATGTGCATTTATAGTTCAAATGACAGATGAATATAAAAGAGTATATGAAATAGGTAATAGATATCCAGATGTAGCTTTAACAATACTTATGAGTGCTTTTTCAATGGCATTATATGAAAATGCAGAAGAAGTAAGAATTAAACATATTTTTAAGGCAATTAAGAGAACAAAAGTTATTTATGAAGACTCTAAAGTAAAAGAAATTGCTAAGTTTAAAGAAGAATTTAAAGACTTAATAGCAGAAGAAAAATTAAATTTAGATGAAATTGTATAAATTTGAATTTTAGAATAGTAAGTTTATCTTATTATTCTTTTTTATTTATAGTAAAGTTTACTTTTTTATTATAAGATCTATATATTATTGGTTTATGGTAATTTGATATATATTATTTAATCTTATAAAATCACATAAGAAAGGAATAATATATGATAAAAGCCATAAGCGTAAGAAATATAGAAAAAACTATTAATGGAAAAAAGATATTGCATGATATTAATTTTGATGTTTATGAGGGTGAAATTGTTGGTTTAGTTGGGCCTAATGGAGCAGGTAAAAGTACTTTGCTTAAAATAATGACTGGTTTATATAACTATGAAGTTGGTACTATTAGTTATTATCAATATGATTTAAAGGATAATTTTGAAGAGGCAATGAGTATAGTTGGAACATTAATTGAATATCCTGATTTATATTGTAATTTAAGTGGGAAAAAGAACTTAGAACTATTTAAGACTATGTTTAAGAATGTGGATGAGGAAACTATTAAGGAAATAGTGAATATAGTAGAGATGGAAAAGTATTTAGGTAAAAAGTTTAAAACATATTCTCTTGGTATGAAAGAAAGACTTGGTATAGCTAGTGCACTTATTAATAAACCTAAAATATTAATACTTGATGAACCAACTAATGGATTAGATCCCATAGGTGTTAAAAAAATAATGAGTATTTTAAAGAACATGAAAGATACAACTATTATTATATCTTCTCATATGTTAAGTGAAATAGAATCATTATGCGATAAGATAATATTTATTAATAATGGTACTATAGCGGGTATTAAAAATATAGAAGATATAAACAATTCAAAAAAACACGTTTCATTTGTAGTAGATGATTATTCTAAAGCAAAAATATTATTAAATAAGTATGCAATTAATGAAGAATTAGAAGTTTATGAAAAAGATGATGTAATTTCTAAGATAAATAAGGAATTAATATTCAATAATATAAATGTTTATAGAATTTTTGAGAAAAATAACCTAGAAAGTGAATTTTTTTTAATGATTAATGATAAATTTGATAAAAAATGAGTTTTTTAAGATAAAAATCAGTAAAATTTTGTTATCTTTTGCATTTTTTTTAATAATTTTGTTATTTATGAATAAATATAGTGATAAAAAAATTGAAGAATTATCGTTTAATTTAATCCCAATTGTTGGAATATTTTTATGCTTATTTTTTAGTGGAACTATATCAAGTGAAATTCAATCTGGGACCTTTAAATATTATCTTACAAAGCCTGCAAGTAGGCATAAAATCTACGTTTCAAAGCTTTTTGCTTCGTTTATCTATAGTTACATAAGTGTCCTAATTATTTTGATTTCAATTTCTCTAATTTCATTAAAAATTGATCTAATCTACTATTCAAAGTATTTAACATATTCAATTCCACTATTTTTTTTGTCATCACTTATAATTTATTTTTCTAATAAATTTAAAAATACATCATTCACAATATGCATTTGTATTTTATTATTTTCTTTTTCATTAGTTTTATCTCAATTATTGTTTACAATTCATTTAAATTTTATAGAATATACACCTCTTCCTTATCTTGACTTTACACTTTTTGATGATAAAAATAATTTAAATATTATAAATATGAATTTCAATACTTTACTTAGTTTAAAGAGAGGAGTGTTAATTGACATTATATATACATTCATAGTTTTTTATATAGGTTTAAGGTCATTTAAGAAAAGAGATATAAAATCATAAAATAAAAGAAGATAATAATTATCTTCTTTTATAGTAATCCAATAATTCTTTGAATCTATTATAATGTACAATTTCCCTTTGTCTAAGGAAAGATAATGGCGCAAGAAGTGATTCGTCTGTTGTTAAATCCATTAAGTTTTCATAAGTGGCTCTTGCTTTTTCTTCAGCTGCTAGGTCTTCTTGTAAGTCAACAATTGGATTACCTGTTGAAGCTATATAAGCAGAAGTAAATGGTACTCCATTTGCATCTACTGGATATATTCCTTTATTATGCTGTGTATAATAACTGTCAAGTCCAGCACTTTTTAATTCGTCAACTGTTGCATTTTTTATTAATCCGTAAATCATTGTATTAATCATTTCAACATGACCTAGTTCTTCACATCCAATATCTGTAAGAAGAGCTTTACCTCTTTCATCTGGCATTGTAAATCTTTGTGATAGATATCTAAGGGCAGCTCCAAGCTCACCATCTGGTCCACCAAATTGAGCACATAACAATTTTGCCATTTTTAGATCTTTCTTTTTAACATTAATAGGGTATTCTAACATTTTTTCATATTTAAACATACTAATTACCTCCTAATGTCCCAAGGCCAAGGATTATTTATCCAAGTAAAGTCTTTATTACTATTAACGCTATTTAAACATAATGGCCCATATTTATTTTCATATTTGTTCTTTAAATCATCTAATTTATTCTTAATTTTATTGAATTCTTCTAGTATACTTTGATCTTCTGGATGAGTATCTAAGTATAAATTTAAATCTTTTAAAGCAAAAGTATGAGTTTGAATATCAAGAAGTAATTTATCTTTATCGTTTGATACATTTAATTTATATACATGATTTTTGTACTTTGAATATAAGTCTTTAAATAGGTTTCCTTTATTAAATCCTTCTTCATATGAATATAATGTTTTAGATCTATTAATATTTACATTTTCAATATTTATATTTTTGTAATCATCAAAATATATATTATCTTCATCAAATAACATTTTTATTCCACCTTTCTTTACTATTTTATGTACTTTAATTATTGTCTGTTTAAGACTTAAACCTAAAAAATATGTAAAATAGACAAAAAAACTTGTATATAAAAATATTTAAATGATACAATAAATATGGTGATTATATGACATATAAAATTACAGCTTATTCAGAAGATGATACAATTGAATTAGCACAGAATTTAGAATCAGAGAAATTTCCTAATATGGTTATATGCTTAGAGGGGGATTTAGGAAGTGGTAAAACAGTGTTTGCTAAAGCATTTGCAGGTGCTCTTGGTATAACAGAAAATATAACTTCTCCAACATTTACAATTATTAAAGAATACTATGGTGGAGAAATGACACTTTTTCATATGGATGTGTATAGATTAAGTGATGTTAAACAGGACATTGGAATAGAAGAATACTTTACTAAAAAGGGAGTATGTATTATTGAATGGGCTGATTTAATTGAAGATATACTTCCTAAGAATAGACTTGATATTAAGATTAAAATAGTAGATGAAAATACAAGACAAATCATTATTATCCCTCATGGAAGTAAATATGAAGATTTATGTGAAAGAGTGTTATAACTCTTTTTTTTAATTGTTTTTTATAGTAAAATAGTATATATAATAGGAGAAAAAAGAATATGAATGAATTTGAACTTATGGATGCTTATTTTAGAGCATGTAATTATTTATCAGTTGGACAAATATATTTAAAAGATAATCCTTTACTTAAAAGACCACTAGAAATGAGTGATGTTAAAGCTAAATTAGTTGGTCACTGGGGAACTTGTCCAGGACAAAACTTTGTTTATACACATTTAAATAGAATAATTAAAAAATATGATTTAAATATGATATTTGTATCTGGTCCTGGTCATGGAGGACAAGCTGCAGTATCTAATGTTTATTTAGAGGGAACATATAGTGAAATATATCCAAATATAACTGAAGATGAAGAAGGAATGAAGAAATTATTTAAACAATTTTCATTTCCTGGTGGAATAGGTTCTCATGTAACTCCTGAGACTCCTGGTAGTATAAATGAAGGAGGAGAACTTGGATACTCCTTATGTCATGCATTTGGAGCAGTTTTAGATAATCCTGATTTAATAGCTGCGGTTGTAGTAGGAGATGGAGAAGCTGAAACTGGGCCACTAGCAACTTCATGGCATTTAAATAAAATTATTAATCCACTAACTGATGGAATAGTACTTCCAATTCTTCATTTAAATGGTTATAAGATAGCTAATCCAACAATATTATCTAGAATACCTGAAGAAGAATTAATTAAATTATTTGAAGGGTATGGGTATCATCCTTATATAGTGGATGCTACAAGTATGATTAAAACTCATGAGGATATGGCTAGCGCTCTTGATAAGTGTGTTCGTGAAATAAAAGAAATTAAAGCTAAAAGTAGACTTAATAAAAGAGCAGTTTATCCTATGATTATTTTAAGAACACCAAAGGGATGGACTGGACCAAGCATTGTAGATGGAAAAATGGTAGAAGGTACATTTAGAGCACATCAAGTACCACTTCCAGTAGATAATAATCATAAAGATAATTTAAAAGTTTTAGAAGCATGGATGAAGAGTTATCATCCAGAAGAATTATTTAATGAAGATGGATCTTTAAAGCGTGAATTAAAAGCATTATGTCCAAAGGGAAATAGAAGAATGGGTGCTAATCCTATAGCTAATGGTGGACTTGTACTTCAAGAATTAAATGTTCCTGATTTTAAAGATTATGCTGTTAAAGTGAGTAATCCAGGTGAAGTAGTTAAACAAGATATGATGGAACTTGGTGCTTTTGTAAGAGATATTATTAAGTTAAATCCAAATAATTTTAGAGTTTTTGGACCTGATGAAGCTTTATCTAATAGATTAAATCGTGTATTTGAAGTAACTAATCGTGAATGGAATGCTATTACTTATGATAATGATGAATACCTTGATAATAGTGGTAGAGTAGTTGACTCTGTTTTATCTGAACATGCTTGTGAAGGAATGCTTGAAGGTTATCTTCTTACAGGACGTCATGGATTCTTCCATAGTTATGAAGCATTTATTAGAGTAGTTGATTCAATGGCTAGCCAGCATGCTAAATGGCTTAAGATGTGTAGTGAACTTCCATGGAGAAGTGATATAGCTAGTTTAAACTATATTTTAACGTCATATGCATGGCAACAAGACCATAATGGATTTACTCATCAAGATCCAGGATTTATTAATCATTTGGTCACTAAAAAGGCTGATATAACTCGTATATATTTACCACCTGATACTAATACACTACTTTCTTGTTTTGATCATTGTATTAGAAGTAAGAATTATATTAATGTAATAGTAGCATCTAAACATCCTCGTCAACAATATTTAAGTATGGATGAAGCAGTTAAACATTGTACTAAAGGTTTAGGACGTTGGGATTTTGCTAGTAATGATGAGGGAAGTGAACCTGACTTAGTTATGGCTTCATGTGGAGAAACTCCTACAACTGAAGCTCTAGCAGCTACAAAAATATTAAGAGAAAAGTTCCCAGAGTTAAAAATTAGATTTGTAAATGTAGTAGATTTATTTAAATTACAAAGTAATACTAATCATCCTCATGGCTTAGAAGATAGTGAATATGATGCTTTATTTACAAAGAAAAAACCAATCATATTTGCATATCATGGATATCCTCATTTAATTCATCAACTTGCATATAAACGTACTAATAAGAATATGCATGTTCATGGATATATTGAAGAAGGTACTATTACAACTACATTTGATATGAAAGTTCAAAATAAATTAGATAGATTCCATCTAGTAATGGACGCTTTAAAGTATTTACCAGAGCTTGGAGAAAAAAGAGGAAGCGTTATAGAATGGTGTAAAGATAAATTAATTGAGCATTCTGAATATATACGTGAAACTGGAGAGGATTTACCTGAAATAGTTAATTGGACTTGGGAATAAAAAAAGAATTTTTAAAAAATTCTTTTTTTTAATACTATTTTAATTTTAGATATATATAATGTAAGCGTGATGAGGAAGTGATAATATAGATATAAAAAAAGAAAAAGTGTAAAATTTGAAAATAAAAATAAAATTTAATATTATTTTAATATTTATTATATAGAATTAAATCAGTGAAAGGAAAGTGATGCTTATATTTGAATAAAAGTATATTACAATATACATATTAAAAATTAATAATAAAACTAATGTAAATTAAAAATAAAAATTTTTTATAAATTCTCTTACTAAACTTTTAGAAGAAACACCATTTTATGGTGTTTTTTCTTGAAAAAAACTATATTTTAATTTTCATTTAATATTATCATAATAGAATATCTTTGTCGATTGGAATTAGAAAATCGCTTGGTGCTAAGAGAAGTGATATATTATTCCAATTCTTAGTTGAATCCTTGGTTCTTTGCCTAATTGGTGGTGTCATAGGTGTCCTATTTGGAATGGTATTTGGAAACCTACTTGAGAAGATGGGATACTCATTTTCCCCTTCATTATTTATCGTTATGTTATCATTTTTATCAAGTGCATTAATTGGAATAGCTTTTGGCATATTCCCTGCATCAAAAGCATCAAAATTAAACCCAATTGAGGCACTTAGAAATGAGTAAGGAGGTTAATATGAAAAAGAAAATTATATTATTAATTTCTATATTAGTGTCAATTATAGTGTATACTTCACTCATTAAAGCAGATACATTGTTTTTTAAAGTAAACAAGGATAAAGCCCTTAAAAACGAGGAAGTTACATTAACTGTAGATTTTAACAACATTGAGTTTGACAGATTCAACGTAAAAATAACGTCAAGTGAAGATGTTAGAACTCTTACTAGTGAAGATTTACAAATTAATGACATTATTAATAATGAAATATCTTTCGATATTGATAAATTATCTAGTGAATTAACTCGTGTAAATTTTAAGTATAAGGTTAGTGAAAAACTAAATGTTGATGATACAATTGTATTTTCTTGTCGAATTAGTGAAATAAATGATGAAGAAAGTGAAAATGAAGAAGAAAAATATTTGGTATAGTATGTAACTATCACTATAACTAAAGAAAAGGATGAAAACCCAGGTGGAACCGGGCATAATCCACCTAATAACAATAGTAATAATACAAATAATAAGCCAAACTCTACTACGATAAAAATGAGCTTAAATTCATCTAAATCTTTTAGTATAAAAACAACTCCAACAGTAAAATATAATGGAAGTGATAATAATTATTTAAATAGTTTATCTGTTAAAAATTATGAATTTAATGAAAAATTTTCAAGAGAAAATGCAAATTATTTCATAAAAGTTGAAAAAAATGTCAAAAAAATCAAAATTTTGTATAAAAAATCAAATTCTAATGCAATTGTAACTATAAATGGTAATAATTCATTAAAAATTGGAGTTAATAAAGTATTAATTACTGTTACTAGTGAAAGTGGACTTTCAAGAGTATATAGAATATTTGTTACAAGAGAAGGTGCATCTTCATGAAAAAGATAGATTTTAGAATATATATTATTATTGTTTTTAGTATAATTCTTGGTGTTATGATTTATTTCTATTTTAAAGATGATACATCTAATAGTTTTAATAATTTTAGTGATTTTATTAAAAATAATAGTACAAAAACAAAAAATACTACTAAAAATACTACAATAGTAACATCTTCTGCTCAAATTACTAGTGCTTTAAGTGAAAAATTGAATTTACATGCTACATATTATTTTAAGAAAACATATTATAGTGAAAATGAAATAATTAAAAAGGGTAAAAAAATACTAAAATATACAAATGGTAAGTATTTATATGCACCTTATGATCTTGTTATTACAAGTATTAATGTTCCTTCATCTAATAAAGAAGTTACAAATGAACATTATATAAGTGTATCTTCAGTTAATGTTTTACAAGTAAAAATAAAGGTAAGCGAATCTAAAATAGATAAAATATACTTAGGACAAAGCGCATCTATTAAAGTTGGTGCACTTGAAGATGCAAAATATGAAGGTGTAGTCACTAAAATAAGTAGTAGTGCATCTAATGGTAAATTTACAGTAACTATTGAATTTCAAAATGATTCTAGAGTATTAATTGGAATGAGTAGTGAAGTTACAATTTAAAAAGATTTTTTAAAAAAATCTTTTTTTATGTTAAAATTGTAATAGGTGATATAAATGATACTTAGTATATGCGATATGCCAGAAACACTAAGTGTGCTTAGAATTATACAAATTGTAATAACAATTATAAAAATAGTAGTACCAATTCTATTAATAGTTAGTGCTATGATAGAGTTAGTAAGGGCTGTTACTAATTCAGAATTAAATAAAATAAGTAAACCAATAGTTAATAAAATAATAGCGGCAATACTAATATTCTTAATACCTACATTTGTTAAAATAATAGCAAACATTGCTGGAAATAATGGTGAATACGAAAATTGTCTTGGAAATATAACTGTTGAAACAATAAATAATGCGTATAATAATAGGGAAGAAGAGTTAGTTAAAAAAGCTGAAGAAACTAATTCTTTAACCGATTATAATAATGGAATAAATAATTTAATAAGTATTAAAGATCAGAATAAAAAAGCAGAGTATCAACAAAGACTTAATGAGGTAAAGAAAAAGATTGATGAAGAAAATGAAAGCAAAAGGAATACTAATAATAGGATTATAACTGATTATATTATGTTTTTAGGAGATTCAAGAACTAGTGCATATGATTATTATAGTAAAGAAATGGGAATGGATTTAACTAAAGATAAAATAATTGCTAGGTCTGGAACATCATATGATTCATATTTTAAAGAACATTTAGCAGAAGCTTTACAAGAATTAAAAACATCAAATAAAACTTATAATGTCACAGTTAATTATGGAGTAAATGGACTACAAGATAAAGGAAACTTTTGCTCTGACTATTTAAATTTTGTTAAACAAATGGGTGATAATAACTTTTATATAGTTTCAGTAACTCCTGTAAATGATTCAGTTAGTCCTTATGCTAGAAATAGTAAAATAACTCAATTTAACGATTATATGTTAAATGAATGTTTACCAAAACTAAAAGAGGCAAATAGAAATGTATATTATTGTGATGTGTATAATAAAATACCACTTAAAGATTGGATGAAATATGTTGATAGTTCAGGGTTCCATTTTAATGGAAGTGGATACAAATTTATATATGAAAGTATAAAAGAATGTACACAATAAAAAAACGCTTAAATAAGCGTTTTTTGTTATTCATTCTTTTGACTTATTGCTTGTTTTTTAGATAGTACAAAGTCGTGACAATCACATATTATTGTACTCTTACAATATGGGCATATACTACTTGCACTATATTCAAGAGGAGCTTTACAATTAGGACACTTATTATCTTTATCACAAACAGATTTAATAAAAGTAAGATGATATGTCATAATTAATCTATTTGCATCTTGTCCTCTTACAACTTTATTACTGCTATCTACTACATAATCATAGAATTTTACTTTTAATTCTGTTTCTATAGTATACTCTTTTTCTGATCTAAAATAATAGTGTATTTTATTAGATACTAATTCAAAACCATGCATTACATTTTTTTCTTTTTTAAGACTAAGTGCTTTCAATTGAGTTTTATAAGTATTATATAGTTCATCACTTAATAATTTCTGAAGAGTATCATAATCAAAACTACTCCATGCATTTTGAACATCAACAAATAATTTATATGTTAAATCTAAGAATTCACTTTCATTAAATCCTGGTATATCTACATTTGTATTAAGTATATACCATTCAGGATGTCTCTTTCTTTTTATCTTATCATCAATAACAGCTACGATAGTTATTACTATCCAAGGCGATATCCATAATATTATAATTTTTATGGTTTTCCATGAATCTTCTTTATTAAATTTATTATTTGAAGAATTAGAACTTGAATATGAAGATGAACTTGAACTTGAATCCCAACTAGAACTACCAGAATCAGAATCATAACTAGAATCCCAACCACTATCAGCTCTAACTCTTATATAATTAATACTAAATAATCCAATTAGAAATAATAGTATTAATGATAAGCAAACTATTTTTTTATTCTTTTTCATAATTACCCTTTTATATTAAATCCATACTAGTAACAATATAATCATATTTTTCCATATTGAATACTCCATTACAATAAGGACAAATACCACTAGCATTAACATCAAGCGTATGACCACAATTAGGACAACGTCTAGCAGCTTTTAATTCACTTGCATCAAGTCTTTTACTAAATATTACATAGTGAGTATTTTCAACTCTATGATCGTTTATTCCACTTATATAGTCTCCATCTTCATTAATGAAATAATCCATATATCTTGTTACTATTCTACATGTAATATTTATTTTGTCTTCACTTACATTTACGCTTTCAATATTACTTTCTTTTATATTCATTTCATCAAATAATCTAATTTTACCTTCATTTAAATATCCATTAACTAAAGTATTGAATTTATTAAGTACATCATCTGATAAGTAGTGACTTACGCTACTCATATCACGTTCCATAATAGCATCAAGTATCATTATAAATACATGATCTATTCTTGTTAGAAATATTGATTCATCGAAGTTTGTATCATATTTTATTATTTCATTTATCATATAATTCTCCTTTATTCTGCTCTTTGATTTATTGCTTGTTTTTTAGATAATACAAAGTCATGATAATCAGCTACTATTGTACTATTACAATATGGGCAAATACTACTAGCTACATTATCAAGTGGTGCATTACAATTAGGGCATTTATTAGCTTTATCTGCTTTTGATTTAACAAAAGTAAGTTCATATGTCATAATAATTCTTCTTTTATTATTACCTCTTAATACTTTTTCGTCTTTATCAACTACATAATCATAAAATTTAACACACATTTTTGTTTTAATAGTATATTCTTTTTCTGATTCACTAAAACTTGTTATTTCATTTGATACTAGTTCAAAATCATGCATTAAATTCTTTTGTTTCTTTAAGCTTAATGCTTTTAATTGAGATTTATAGCTATTATATAGTTCATCACTTAGTAGTTTTTGAAGAGTATCATAATCAAAATTAGTCCATGCATGTTGTACATCTATATATGTTTTATATGTTTGATTTAAAAAGTCGCTTTCATTAAATCCAGGTATATTAACATCAACATTACCAAGTTTATTTACATTTGAATTATTAGGGTTATTAAGACTATTTTTAGATGATTTTGAAGCAATAATGATAATTATTACTACGATGATGATAACTATTATTATCGGGTTTCCACCACCACCACTATAATCACTTGATCCCCAATCAGAATCCCAGCTAGAACCCCAATCAGAATCTCCAAAATCAAAATCAAAGTCAGAATCCCAGCCACTATCAGCTCTTACTCTAACAAAATTTATACTAAATAATCCTATTAAGAATAATATTAATAATGATAATAAAAACGCTTTCTTTTTCATAACAACCTCAATTCTATCATTATTATTATAACATATAAAAAGAAGTTAAATTATATATTTTTTAACTTCTTCTTTATCACTAAAGTAAATTTTTTCATCATTAATTATTTGATATTCTTCATGACCTTTTCCTAGTATTAGTAAAATATCATTATTTTTAAGCATATTTATGCCTTTTCTTATGGCTTTTTTTCTATCTAATTCTATTTCATAATTACTTTTATTAATCCCTTTTAAAATATCTTCTAATATTAAGTATTCATCTTCACATCTAGGATTATCATTAGTAATTATTACATAATCAGATAGGGATGTTGCTATATTTCCCATAATACTTCTTTTAGAAGAATCTCTATTGCCACCACAGCCAAATATTGTTATAATCTTTCCTTTTTTAATCTTATTATAGGAGGTTATTATTTTTTCCATAGCATCAGGAGTATGAGCATAATCAATTATTGCATAAGCATTGTTTATTTTATATGTTTCACATCTTCCACTAGGGGAGTGTAACATACTTGTTTTGTTTAAAATATCATTTATATCTATCCCCATATTATTAATAATTGTTAGCATTGTTAAATAGTTATAAACATTAAAACTACTAGTAAATGGTATTGTTATATTATAAGTAATAGAATTTCTCATAAATACTAAAGTTGACTTGTCAATAAAGCACTTATAATCTATTATTTTATAATCTCCTGTATAACCAAATGTAATATATTCAAAACCATCTTTTTTAAATTTATATGATTTTTCATCATCATTATTAATAATTATTTTAGCATTTTCCTTTAAATGATCTAATATTAGTAATTTACTATTTAAATATTCATCCATTGTTTTATGATAGTCTAAATGATCAATGCTTAAATTAGTAAATGCTATATAATCAAAATCTATTTTGTATAATCTATTCATAGATAATGCTTGACTACTTACTTCCATAACAACATGTTTTATACCTTTTTTATATGAATCATATAGAAGTTTATAAAGAACAAGCACATCTGGAGTAGTATTATCAAGAGTTATTGTTTCATACTTATTTATATATCCAATAGTTCCTATATAAGATGCATTAAATCCCTCTAGATTAAGCATTTGATATGTTAAATAAGCACTAGTAGTTTTACCATTTGTACCAGTAATACCTATTATAGTAAGGCTATTAATAATATTTTTATAGTCTAAATAAAGAGCATCCATTAAGTATTTTCTGGTATCATCTACTTTAATATAAGGAATAGTAATATTTAAATCTTTTTGGCTAACTATATATGAAGCACCATTATTAATAGCTTCATCTATATAGTCATGACCATCATGAGTTAAGCCTTTAATACAAACAAATATCTGACCTTTTACGACTTTTCTAGAATCACATTCATATTTAAAAATAATTAATCACCTCATTAATAAATATTAATAATATATAGAATTATGAGTGAATGAGTTAATTAAAACATTTAAAAGACTATTAAGAAATCTTTTTTTTATTTGGTTGAGGTGCTATAATTAAATTAAGTATGGAGGGAAAGTATGGAAAAGAAAAACGTTAAAGAAAAATCAAAAGGATTTGTTAAAGAATTTGGCGAATTCATTAAAAAAGGTAACGTAGTTGATATGGCTGTTGGTGTTGTTATTGGTAGTGCTTTTGGTAAGATTGTTACAAGCATTGTTGATGACATTATTATGCCTTTAGTATCATTAGCTACTGGTGGAATTGATTTTTCAAATTGGTTTGTTTCATTAGATGGCAATACATATGAAACTATTGAAAAAGCTAATGAAGCTGGAGCAGCAGTATTAAGATATGGAAATCTAATATCAGTAATTCTTAACTTCTTAATCGTAGCATTTTGTATTTTCTTAGTTGTAAAAGCTATGAATAAGTTCAAAAAGAAAGAAGAAGAAAAACCAGCAGAAGCACCAAAGAAACCAGATGATGTTGTATTACTAGAAGAGATTAGAGATTTATTAAAAAAGAAAAAATAATTAATTCTTTAACAAAAACGCATAAAAAATGCGTTTTTATTTGCAAAAATTTATTATAATATAACTCCAAAAAAGTACAATCTGGTATTGTCAATTTTGGAGTTAAGTGTTAAAATATATAGTAGGTGATGATATAGTGATAAGAAAAAAGATGAAAAGATTGGTTAGATGGAAAAAAGCTTCAGTAAAAAAACCATTATTCGTTTTTGGTGCTAAAGGAGTAGGTAAATCATATTTATTAAAAGATTTTGGTAAAAATGAATTTGAGGATTTAGTATATGTTAATTGTGAATCTAATATTTTCTCAAGTGATATTTTTAATGACAATATTCAATTTTATGATATTGTAAAAAAACTTGAATTAATTTTTAATAAAGTAATAGATAAAGATAGTTCACTAATAGTATTCGATGAAATAGAAAAAAATCCGGTAATACTAAAGTCTTTACTAGAATCAAGTCAAAATTCAATGGAATATTATGTAGCATCAATTATGAGTACAAGTGCATCTTATGCTTTTGAAAAATATAGTATAAATCCAGAGATCATTGATTATGTCACAATATCACCATTATCTTTTGAGGAATTCTTAATTAATACTCAAAATGAAGAATTAGCATTAAAGATATGGGAATGCTTTAATTCAAATGAACCAATGCCAGGTCTTCTTCATAAAAAAGCATTTGATCTATATTATGATTACTTGATAGTAGGGGGAATTCCAGAAGCTGTAAATGAGTATATTAATACTTCTTCAGTTGTAAGTAGCATTGATTATCAAAAAAATATGATTGATATATATAAATCAGTTTTACTTGATAATAAAGATATCAAAACATCAAAGAAAGTAATACAAACATACGAATCAATACCATCTCAATTATTTAAAAATAATAAGAAATTCAAATATAAATTAGTTGAAAATGGTAGTACTAGTAATTATTTAGCCGATTCAATTATGAGTATCCTTGATTCTTGTTTAGCATTTAAATGCTGTAAAATTGAGGCTTCAGAAGGAAATAATTTGGTTTTAGATCCTAATTCATTTGTTTTATATCTAAATGATGTAGGATTATTAACTTATTTATCAGAATTTCCAATTTACTTTATAAGAAATAGGGATGCTGTAAATGAAAAAATGTATGACATTTTAAGTAAAAATTATATAGCTTGCTCTTTAAAGGACAACAACCTCGATTTATATTATTGGAAAAATAAATATGATAGTAAATTAGATTTTGTTGTTAAGATGAATGACACCGATTTAATACCAATTGAAGTCAAATCTGACAACAGTGTAAAATCTAGGAGCTTATGTAACTTTATGAACACCTATAATCCTAAGTATGGAATAAGGTTATCAACCAAAAATTTTAGCTTCAAAACTAACATAAAATACATCCCTTTATATGCTGCTTTTTGTATAAATAAGAATAATTTGGAATAAATTGAATATCTTATAACTCCAAAAAATATAAATTGAATTTATAAATATTGGAGTTAAATTTAAAAAACAAAATAATTAAAAATTTTGATCAAATTCTACAAAATATGAAATAGAGGTAAATAGTAGAGTATAAATAGGTGCAAAAAATTTGTTCAAATTAATTCAAAAAAAAGAAAAAATACTAATAAAAAAATTGAAATAATTTGTGTAAAAAAATATAAAAAAAACATAAAAATACAAAAAATCTCAAATGGTTATTTATGTAACTATGAATGTATTACAAGCCAAGATTTTACCTATATATTTGAAAATTGGTTAAAATTAAAAAGTGCAAAATTGAATAAAATCAAAAAATGAAAAAAATAGTAAATTTTTACAAAATTTAATAAATAATAGGAGAAAAAAGATCAAATAATAATAAATTATAACTCCAAAAAAATTAGAAATTTAAATCTAAAAAAGAGTTAAATTTAAAATTGTGTATTTTTTGGCAAAAAATGATAAAAAATGACATATTTAAGTAGTTTCTAAAAAAGAAAATCTTAATAAAAAAATATGATCATTTTAGCTAAATTATATATAAAAAAGCACAAAAAACAGCCCATTTTTTAAATAATTATTAGTTTAATATGTTACCTAATATTTGCTGCAAAGCCTGGTATAACCAGGCTTTTACGATAATAAAATATATATAAAAAAGACTTATTAATTTTATCGATTTAATATGAAAAAGTATCAAAATAGTAGGTAAATATGATCATATTTTTAAATTTAACTAATAAAGATATAATTTATGATATATATATAACTCCAAAAATATTTAATGATATTTTTATAATTTTGAGTTAAGTAAATTTAGTATAAAAAATATAGAAAAATAGGTAATATTTTTTAAGATTTTACTGTGATAAATACCTATTTTTTTATTGATCCTTTAATTTAAAAAGACAAAAAACTATTAAAAAAATAGTCAAAAATTCGTCATTTTTTATCAAATTAATGCATAATATATAAGCTCGATTCCAATTTCGATGCTATTTTTAATTATCTATATAGTAAACTATGTAACTAAAAAAACCTTACAATCCTTGATTTTATGGGAAAATCAATAAAAATAATTTCCCAAGAATTTATTATATATTTTAATGATCACAAAATATATGAATTTCTAAGAATTTATGCTTTATTGTTGTATATCTGTTATATTTATAAAGGTTTATAATTATTAAAATTTTTTTATAACTCCTATTTTATTTTTAATTCTTAAGATTTTTTTTGAATAATCAAATTTTTTTGATAATTTTTTATAAAATATGATATATTAAGAGAATCAAAATTTTGTAATAGATAATAAATAGAATAGTAGGGAATATTTTATAGTTATATTGATCTATCTCAAAAATAGCTATATTTTATTAAAAAATAACGGTTTTTTAAAGGTATTAATAGTATATTATGTAACTTTGAATATACAACAAGCCCTGGTTTCACCTAGGTTTTCCTAATATTAACGATCTTTAAATCTACTATTTAATATTTATATATTAAATTGCTTATTTTTCCTATAAAATTAGCTATATTTTGTTTTAAAAAATAATACGGATTTTTTATAAATCCAAATTTTGTTGATATATTTTAATTATATTGGATTTAACTTCTATTTTTTACATTTTTTAATAAAAATTTCATTAATAAATATTTAATATTTTAAATTTAGATCAATTTTTCCAATGTGAAATATTATCAAAAATAGGCTAGAAATGAAGCTATTTTAAGCTATTTTAATTAATAATTTAGTATATTCAATAGTGTTCTATGTTACTTTAAATTGTAATCAAACCCTTTTATTACCTGGGTTTGCTTGAATTTGTTATGTTTTTTCTTTATTAATAATATTTATCTTAAAAAAAAGCATTAAATATACTAACTTTAAGATCAAATTATATATAAAATTTGCCTTTATTATTCATATAACTCTATATTTGTTTAATTTATTTAATTTTTATGGAATTATTAAAAAAATAATGCTTTTTTTTGTTATTTTTTATATAATATCTTATTTTTTATAAAAATAGATCATTTATCAAAAAATATACAGTTTTTGTCAAAAAATAGGCATATTTAAGCTGTTATTATATATATTTTTATATTCTTTAGAGTGAGTTATGTAACTTTAAAATGGTGGAAAACCCTTATTTTATGGTATTTCTATAAAAATTATTAATTTATATATTTTAGATACTAATTATTTTTATTAAATATGTTATTTCTTTGTTATAGATCATTAACTTGCATTCATTTTTTAATTTAAAATATTTATAACTCTTATTTTATCTTAATCTAGTTATTATTTTTGACTTAAATAAAATATTTTCATTTTTTTGTTATTTTTTAGTAATTTTATAATGTTTAAATGACTTCTTTATTCTAAAAATATGTAAGATCGTTCAAAGTCCCATTTTAAGGCAAAAAATAAGGGTTCAGTCATTATGATTTGATACTATATTTTTTACTTGATTAGTTTACTATGTAACTATAGATGCTTTGCAATGCCTTTATTTATCGTACTTTTCTAATTATTAAATTTTATAGCTTAAAGTAGTTTTTAAATTTTTATAAAAATAAATTAATAAATAATTTTTGATCATATGAAAAACTAAAAATATATCAAGTATTCACATATTTTAAAAATGCAGTATTTATAACTCTTATTTTTTTTAAAAAATAATACTTTTATGGAATTAATTCATTAACAATTATTTTTATTCTAAATTATTACAAAATTTTGCTTCACTATACAAATATGATCTATTTATGTTCTTAGCATTTTTTAACAAAAAAAATGTCTTTTTTTGACTGTTTTAGGTTCATTTTTTATAATAAATAGGGTATTATATGTTACCTATATATGTCTTCCAGCCCTCATTTTACCTTGAATTATGAATTAATTTTCTTTTATAAAAACATATAATTATTACTGTTCCAATTTTATTGAATTTTATATATTTTAATTATAATTATTAGTATAAAAAATTTCTTGATTTGTAATTGTAATTTATATATATACTAAATATTTGTCTATAACTCCTAATTTCTTTTTTATTATTTATTATAATTGGAATTGATTAATTAGTTCTTAATATTTTAATTTTTTAATTCTATTATATTTGTATTTTTTTTTGTTAAAATGATCTTTATTTATATATTAATAAATGATAGTTATTCTAATCTTAAATCATCAAATATTCATATTTTTAATTCTCGATTCCAATTTTCAACATTATTTTTTCTTATAAAATGGATTTCTATGTTACCAATTATTTCTCACAAGCCCTTTAACTACCTATATTTCCTTATTATTATTTTTTTAAAAAATTGTACCTTCAAAAATAGGGCATTTTTATTTATTGATTATATTGTCCTTAGCTTTTTTTTGATCAATTTTTAATCAAATTATAATTTTAAAAGTTCCTAATCTTTATATAACTCCAATTTATTTATTATTTTTAATCTTATTTGGAGTTAATTTGATTTTTTACTATTTTCTTATAATTTTTTGTTTTTTAATTTTCAATTTTTGTAATTTTTTAGCTTTTTTAAATTTTTTAATAATTGTAAATCCTTTTTTGTATTTTTATTTTTTTTTATATAAAATTCATTAATTCTTCATCTATTTTTATCTGGATTTTTTTAATTTTTTACAAAAAATGTACTTTTTTATATAAAAAAATGAAAAAATTTGTATTTTTTTGCATTTTTTTATCATTTTTTTGCATTTTTTTATCATTTTTTTGCATTTTTTTATCATTTTTTTGCATTTTTTTATTATTTTTTATCATTTTCACTCATTTTTTTTAAAATTATATACTATTAATAATCATTTTTTTAGATATTTTTATTAAAATTAAATGATTTTTTATTAAAATTGATCTAAATTTGTTCATTTTGATCATTTTTTTACTCATTATTGTTCATTTATTATAAAAATTAGTATTATTTTTTTAATATTTTATTTTATATTTTTCTTTCTTATTTTTATAATTATCCTCTTCATTTTTCTTTTTATTTGAATTATAAATTAATCTTTAAATTTTTTAAATATTTGCCCTTATTTTATCTCTATTTTTTATCTATTTTCCTAATTTAAATCTATTTTATCTTTAATATTTTATATTTATTTGGAGTTATGTTATTTTTGAATTCTTCTAAATATTTTGCCATTTTTGGTTACATAGTTCATCGATTTCCTCTAATTTTTTGATGGTAATTTTTTCATATTTTCAAAAATCTTTGACTTATTTTTTTCTCTATGCTATAATCTAAAATCGTTTAGTGATGAAT
>CAMKMS010000013.1 GCA_946413985.1 uncultured Mycoplasmatota bacterium | reverse complement strand
TAAAACATCTCTTTTTATTGCTTGTCTCTTACGCATGTTTATTATTCTCCTTTCTAAAGTTTAATTATTTATTTTTAGGTTTCTTAGTACCGTATTTGCTTCTTCCTTGTCTTCTCTTATCAATTCCTGCAGTATCTAATGTACCACGTACGATATGATAACGAACACCGATTAAATCTTTAACACGTCCACCACGAATTAAAACAACACTATGTTCTTGTAAGTTATGTCCTTCTCCACCAATATAGCAAGTAACTTCCATACCGTTACTTAACTTAACTCTTGCTATTTTTCTTAAAGCTGAGTTTGGTTTTTTAGGAGTCTTAGTAGATACACGAGTACATACTCCACGCTTTTGTGGTGAAGAATTATTTGTTCTCACTTTATCTTTAGAATTATAACCAACGTTTAATGCTGGACTCTTAGATTTTTTTGTTTTTTGTTTTCTACCTTTTCTTACTTTTTGATTAATTGTAGCCATACAATTTTTTCTCCTTTCTTAATACACATTTCCAGGTGTATCATAACCCTTATTTTTTTAGGTTTTCACACATGTGAAAACCAGAAATCTATTTGATTTTATCATTAATAAAACAACATGTCAACATATTTTTTTTAATTTGCAAATTATAATAAAAAAAGAATACAAAAGTAATTATTCTTTTGTATTCTAATAATGTTTTTTATACTCTAGAAATCATTAAGTTACTAGATGAATATTTCTTAAGTCCCCTATTAAATACCATATATGCAATTGTCATTAAAACTATACATAAAACAACAATTATAAAGAAATTATAAACATTAAATTTTATTATTGTTCGAACAGGTAAATATACTGAAATGCCAACTGGAACAATAGTATATAAAATCATTTTTGTAATTCCTTTAAATATAGTATCTGGATATGTTGCAAAGTTTGTCATTAATGAGTTAGCTGTATCACTAACAAGATCTGCTTTAACTATATAAAAACTAAGTGATGAAAATATTACTGAAATACTAACCACTATTAATCCACCACATATTGTTAAAATTGTAAAAGTAATAAAGTTTTCAACTGTTATACCATATACTATTAACATAATATATCCATAAATCATATCACCTAAAGCTGAAACTGATACATCAGTAGTAATTACTGACAATAATACATCTTTTGGAAGAACTAAGAATGCATCTAATTTACCATTTGTAATAGTATCAGATAATTTAAATGCACTACTAAAGAAAAATCTAGATATTCCAAAAGTAGATGCAGCAACTCCCCACAACAATATAACTTCTTTTAGAGTAAATCCACCTAAATCTTCTTTTAGTGAAAATAGTATTAACCATTGAATTATAAAACTTGCATTGTTTAAAATCATAAAAAACACATTTGATATAAAAGTAACTTTATTTAACATCTCTCTCATCAATGAATACTTAGTTGAAAGTGCCATTACTCTTATTTGATTTTTAACCTCCGTTAACATTTAGCCTTTTCACCCCTTTCATATATATTAATTTACAAATCATATAAATAATAAATAAATAAACTATTTGAGATATTATAACTAATATAAAACTATTCCATGAAAAGTTTACATATAATGTTGCTGGTCCATAGTTAACTGCATTTAATGGGCTATATTTTAAAATTCCTCTTGCCCACATTGGAAAAAACTCTATTGGAAATATTGTTCCAAGTACTAAAATAAATTTACTATACATCCAATATAATGGACCTGAATCTTCTATAAAAAATGAAAGAAGTCCAATTGAAGTAAGCATTAAAATACTAATTACAATTGCAAATACAAATGAAATAAATACTGCTATTGCTTCTAATATTGAGATACTAGGAAAAGAATGCAAAAATAATAGTCCAATTAATAAACCTAGTACAATATAAAGCATTGCTCTAACTGCACATAGTCCTAGATTAGTAGATAAGCAATATCCAATATAACTATATGGTTTATTTATATTATATGCTATATTTCCCGCTTTAACATCCTCACTAATTTTAGCACACATTTTTCTTCCACCAACGACTGACCAGATTACTTCAGTGAATATAACATACCAAATCATTTGATTATAACTATATCCATTAATTAATTCATTTGGATCACTATATATAAATTTCCATAAGTTAAGGAATATATATAACATTAAAAATATTCCTATAAAACTTATTGATATATTTGTTATATACTGAAGATTACTCATTACTTCTGATTTAAATATAAACAAATACTTTCTCATTTTTTATCCTCTTTTTTATAAATATTACTTATAATATCTTCAAGAGGTATATTTGAAATATTTATATCTACAATATTATCTGGATTTAATAGTTTTATTGCATCAGCTACACTTCTCTTCCGAGTATCAACTTCAATTTTTAAATTATAACCTTTATCTTTTAAAATAGTTATTCCTTCTTCATCTTCAAGATTTACTTTTTCTCTCATTTTAGCATCAACTATTTTTTTATTTAAATAATGATATTTTAAATTCTCCATAGTATCATCAAGTACTATAGTTCCATTATTAATTATAATTACTCTTTTGCAAAGTTTTTCTATATCTCCTACATCATGACTTGTCAAAAAAATTGTAGTTTTATATTCTTTATTCATTCTTTTTATTAATGAACGAATATTTTCTTTTACAACTGGATCTAGTCCAATTGTTGGTTCATCTAAAAATAATACTTTTGGTTCATGAATTAATGACGCAACAATTTCACATCTAATTCTTTGACCTAAACTTAGATTTCTAACAGGTGTATTAATAAACTCACCTAATTCAAATAATTCTTTCAATTCTTCTATTTTCTTCTCTACTCTTGAGTTAGGAATATCATAAATAGCTCCAAAGAATTTAAAGTTATCATATGGTGTTAAATGTGTCCAAAGTTGTTCTTTTTGTCCAAAAACAGTTCCAATGTTATATGCAAGTTGTTTTCTTTGTTTAACTGGATTATAATCAATTACTTTAATACTTCCAGCATCTGGATACAAAATTCCTGTCATCATTTTAATTGTTGTACTTTTACCAGCACCATTTGGTCCAATAAATGCAATCATTTCACCTTTTTCTACTTCAAAACTTATACCTTTTACTGCCTTAATTGTTTTATATTTTGGTTTAAAAATTGATTTTATACTTCCTTTTATTCCTTTTTCTTTTATTTTAACTTTAAAAGTTTTTGATAATTTTTTAACTTCTATAATAGGCATATTTATCACACTCCTTTACCATTTTAATGATACAAATTTTAAAGTATTAAATCAATCACTAAAATAGCAAATATACATAGTCGCTTTTAGTGATTATATTCGTCCATAAAGGACTAAATAATTAATACTATAGATTGCATTTTTTGCACTTGAATTATTATCCATAGTATATCCTCCTTTCTTTTTTGAAATGGCTATGTACATTTATATAACAAAAAAAAGCACAGAGTCATTTCTTATAGCGACTCCGTACTTTATAAAAGTCCGTGTAGGTTTATACCCCGAGATAGCTCACAATTGCTTATATCTCCTCACTTGCAAACATTCTAACATATTAGTTAACATCTGTCAACCTTTTTTTATTTACAAGTATTATTTTTAGAATCGAAACCTTCAACAAAAATACTAGATTTTACTTTGCCCTTTAATAAATTTGTTTGATCAACATTTTCTTGATAACTAACCCAAATATATAAATCAAAATCTTTTTCACTTTGACTATCCATAAAAATATTATTATCTATTAACAACTTTTCATTACTTTTAGCATCCTTAAAATTACCATCTATTATTTTATCATCATATATTAATTTGTATTTTAAATACTCACTTTTTAATTCATCACTTATTTCACTTATATTTATATAAAGATTAACACATGTATTTAAAGAGCCTTTAGTTATTACACTAAAATTCTTATGAATAGCTAAAAGTTCATAATCCTCATCATAAATTGGTGGTATTTCTACTGCATTAATACTTTCATCATCTATGCTTAAATCAACATTACCAGTACTTACTTTAGTATCTTTTGTATTATTTATAATATGTGGTGCAAAATAAGAATAGCTTACAGATATAGTTACAACAACTAGTATAAGAATACTAATTATTAAATATTTAATACTTTTATTCATAATAATTCCTCTAATAAAAGTATACTAATAAATCAAATAAAAAATCAAGCATAAGCTTGACTTATCTTTACAATAATTATTGTAACACTTGATTAAAAAAAGATGATAATACTGTAAGATTTAAAATTAAATTAACAACAAATCCAACTAAAGCTCCAATACCAGCTTTTTTAGCATCTCCAGGTCTAGTATTCTTCCAAACTAGATATAGAATTAAACCAACTATTGGAATAAAAAATCCAAGAACAGCCCATCCAAAGTTACCTTTATCATTATTAACAAATTCATTAGTACTATTTTGTGGCATTTCATTCATTGGTACTTGATTTTCTTCATTCATACTTCTATTTCCTCCTATTTTAATTATAACAAAAGATATTTAATTCTACAATTCTCTTTCTCCCTTGTTTTTAAATTGAATTATAATTGGTGTACCACTTAAATCTATATTTTCTCTAATTTTATTTTCTAAATACCTATAATATGAAAAGTGAACTAATCCCTTAGAGTTTACTTCTATATCAAATCTTGGAGGTTTAATTCCTGATTGATGAGCAAAATACACTTTTAATTTTTTACCTTTAAATGATGCTGGTGGTGTTTCCATAAATGCATCTCTTATAATATCATTTATAATGCTTGTTTTTACTTCTTTAATGGAATTATTATATGAAGTAATTACTTCAGGCATTAATGTATGAATCCTTTTTTTAGTTTTAGCACTTAAAAATACTACTTTTGCAAAATCCATAAATTGAAAATTATAAGAAATATCTTTTTTCCATTTCTTCATATCTTCATCTTTTTCTACTGTAGTATCCCATTTATTAACAACAATTACTATAGGTTTTCCAGATTCAAGTGCATAACCAGCAATATGTTTATCATGTTCTACTATTCCAGTAGTAGCATCAAGTACTAATAAACATACATCACTTCTATCTATTGCTTTCATACTTCTAAGTAAACTATACTTTTCAACTGCCTCAAATATTTTTCCTTTTTTTCTAAGACCTGCTGTATCAATTAAAGTATACTCGCACTTTTGATAAGTAAACTTTGTATCAATAGCGTCTCTTGTAGTACCAGCTATATTGCTAACTATAACTCTTTCTTCATTTAATAATGCATTTACTAAACTACTCTTTCCAACATTTGGCCTTCCTATTACAGCTATTTTAATATTGTTATCTTCTTCTTCATATCCTTCTTCAAGTCCTTCGGTCATTAACTTCAATAATTCATTTACACCTGTTCCATGTTCAGCTGAAATATTAACATAATCACTAAATCCAAGAGAGTAAAAATCATATATATTGTCATTAGAAGCACTATTATCTATTTTATTTATAGCAACTATTACTTTTTTATTTTGACGTTTTAACATATCTCTTATTAACAAGTCACTATTAGTAATACCATCTTTACCATCTACTACAAAAACAATAATATCACTTTCTTCAATACCTATTTCTACTTGAGTACGTATTTCGTCATTAAAATCTCCATCACTTAAATCAATACCACCAGTATCAATTAAATAAAATGGAATATTATTATAACTTGCACTACTATAAATTCTATCCCTAGTAATACCTGGAGCATCTTCAATAATTGCTACTTTTTTTCCAACAATTCTATTAAATAATGTAGATTTACCAGTATTAGGTCTTCCTACTAAGCAAATAGTTCTCTTCATACTCCCTTTCACCTCGCTAACATTATATATTAAAAAGTGTTTTTTTTCTAGTATTAATTGATTATTTCAAAACATATAGTATAATATTAATCGTGATTTTTATGAAAAAGATGTTGAAAAAAATTGAAATTAAACCGCTAATTACAACAATTGTATTAATATTAATTCAAACAGCTATGTTCTTTCTAAGTAAATTAGTACAAGGAAATCCACATATTATTGGAAATTTTATAGATGAAGCAATACCTTTTAATGTTTGGTTTATTATTCCTTATTATAGTTGGTATATTTTAATATTTGCAGTACCTTATTATATATTTTTAAAAGATAAAAATAGGTTCTATAAGTATATAATAAATTATTTTTTTATATCACTATTTGCTAACATTATATTTTTATTTTATCCATCTATTGTTATTAGACCAGAATTTGAAACAACTGGAATACTTACATTTATGACTAATTTTATATATTGGATAGATAATCCAGCCATTAATTGCTTCCCTAGTTTACATTGCGCTATTAGTATGTTATTTATACTAATAATTTGTACTATGAAGAATGCTAATATAAGATTTAAAATATTTATATTCTTTATGTCAATACTCATAATGTTTAGTACTTTATTTACAAAACAACATGTATTCGTTGATCTAGTATCTGGTGATATTTTAGCACTTATTGTTTACATATTATTCAATAATAATAAAAAAATAGTAAAGAAAATGCAAGAATTACTAAAATTATAGTAATTCTTTTTTTTCTTGTGATATAATGAAGTCGAAGAAAATAGAATTTATAATGGAGGAATAAATGAAGAAGAAAATATTAACAATTGTTTTAATTATATCTCTTTTGACAATATTTGGTCTAATTCTTTATGATTCTGTTAATAATTCTTTAAAAGTTAAAACAGAAAGTACAATTGATGGGCAAAATATAACAAAAGAAGAATATATTTATAAAGAAGAATTACTTAGTCTAGGATATAATTCTAATATAATTAAAAAAATAGAAGAAAAAATATCTACTATTAATGTTAAAAACTATTTACTTAATAAAAAATATGATTATTTAGAAGAATTTACATCATCTCCTTATTTCAAAATAGAAAACATTGAAAGATATGAAAACTATTATAAAAACAATCCAAGTTATACATTTGATCAAGTTGTGTTATATGTTGAAATTGGTTTAGATTATGAATTCTATACAAATGTTAACACCATTGAAGATTATACTTCTATTACAACGTTAGTTAATAAATATAATAAGTTGCCTGAGGGCGCTACATTTGATAATTTAGTTACACTTGAAAAACCATATAGTAATACTGGAAAAAGAAAAGTTAGAGAAGAAATGTATGAACCACTTAAACAAATGATTGATGATGCTAAAAAAGAAAAGTTGAATTTATACGTAATCTCAGCTTTTAGAGAAAATAGTACTCAAAATTATTTATTTAATAATTCAAAAAAGAAAAATGGACTTGATTATGCATTAACATATTCTGCAAAACCAGGTCACTCTGAACATGAACTTGGACTTGCAATTGATTTTAATACAACACAAGAAAAATTCAAAAAAACAAAAGAATATGCTTGGCTAAAAGATAATTCATATAAATATGGCTTTGTAATGAGATATCCAGAAAACAAAGTGTTCATTACAGGATATGGATATGAACCATGGCATTATAGATATTTAGGAATTGAAATAGCAACAAAGATGTATTTAGAAGATATCACTTATGAAGAATATTTAGTTAAATATAAAAACTAGTTTTATTAAACATTAAATATGTGAAAAGAAAAACTATAGTACAAGAAATAGCAATAATAATATATTTGGCTGTTTCTTTTTTTATTGTTATTGTTTCTTTTTTAGTATTATTAATTTTTGATACATTCATTGTTTTACAAGCATGAATTTTATACTCATACTTATCATTTACATTAATAGTAATAATGTTATCATTTTTATTAAAATTTCCATTTCCACTAATAATAACAAATCCATTATCATTACTTAATTCATAATCAATTATCAGGTTATCTTCATCAGATATTTCTATATAATACTCATAAATATCTTTATCAAAATTAATATCATATCCCATTATAGTAAGACTTGTTAAATATACATCAGTATTATTTTCTTTATTATAATTTTTAAATATCTTTAAAATATAACCATCATATTCAAACTTATTCTTTCCATCAACTAAACTCACTTCTTTAATTTTATTATCAATTTTAATTCTTACATTATCTTTATTAGTATAATAATTATATATTTTTGTATTTGAATTAAAACTTGGAATTAAATCATTATTATCAATAGTTATATTACTAATGGCATATACTTTATAATAACTAAATAAACAAATTATAAATAATATTTTTTTCATAATATTATTATTGTCATATAAAAAAAATAAATGCATTTAGCATTTATTTTATTGTTTTAATAATTATTTTTTTAATTTTAGCTTTCTTCTTTTCTATTAGATAACAATTTGTTAATGCTTCCTTCATATCTGGAAGTTTTTTATTGTAATAAACTGTTGCTAGAACATCGCCTTTATTAACTTTATCACCTAGTGTTTTATTTAATACTACACCAACTGCATAATCAATATTATCTTTTTTCTTGACTCTTCCTGCTCCAAGATCAAATACTAATTTAGATAGTTTTAATGAATCTATTTTATTTACATATCCACTTGTTTGTGATACAACATTTAATTTTTTAGCTTTATCTCTTATTTTACTTAAATTTCCACCTTGATATTTAATCCAAGCATTAAATTTATTTCTTGCATGTCCACTTTCAAGTAAATTAATTACTAATTCTTTAGCACTTCTAAAAGATATCTTTTTTGCACTACTTATCATTAGTGAAGAAAGATAAACTGATAAATCATAAAGTCTCTTATCATAATTTCCTTTAAAGAAATCAATTGCTTCTTTTACTTCTAAAGCATTTCCAATATTTCTTCCAAGAGGAGCATTCATATCACTTAATGTACAAATTACTTTTTTATTATAGTACGCACCAATTTTAACCATTGTTTTAGCAAGATGAGTAGCATCTTTTATGTTCTTCATAAATGCGCCCTTACCTACTTTTAAATCTATAATGATTACATCGCTTCCACTAGCAATTTTCTTTGACATTATTGAACTAGCTATTAGTGGAATTGAATCTACTGCTCCTATTTCATTCCTTAGAGCATATATTTTTTTATCAGCTACAGCAATTTTTTCACTTTGACTTATAACAGAACAGCCAACTTCATCTAATTCTTTTAAAAATGCTTGTTTAGACATTTTTAATTTATATCCCTTAATACTTTCTAATTTGTCTGCAGTTCCACCAGTAAGTCCTAAACCTCTTCCACTCATTTTAGGTACACATACACCAGCTGATGCAGCAATTGGAGCAACTATTAAAGTTATTTTATCTCCTACTCCTCCAGTTGAATGCTTATCAACTACAGGTTTATTAATATGACTTAAATCTATAGTTTCGCCACTTTTAATCATTACATCAGTTAAATAATATGTTTCATCAAGTGATAATCCTTTATAATAAATACTCCATACAAAATCTGACATAGTATCATCACTAATTCTTTCTTTAACATAAGAATTAACCATGTACTCTATTTCTTCATAACTTAATTTTTCATTATTATTTTTTTTATTAATAATATCAATTGCTTTCACTGTTTACCACCTATTCTTTTCATTATAATTTTATCACACAATATATTCTTTTTCAAATAATTAAAAATGTTTAAAAATTAATTTTTATTATACATATTAATCTATAATCTTTATATGTTTATAGTATTACTCTTTTTTATATATTTATTATTAATCAATAACTAATTTTTATCAATTTGAATGGCATTTTTTTCTATGCTACACTTTCAACATGAAAGGAGGTATAATGTTAAATCAAATTATTTTAGCTGGTAGATTAGTAAGTAATCCAGAGATTGTTACAACGGAAAACAACTATAAAAGAACTTATATAACAGTCGCTGTTCCTAGAAGTTATAAAAACATTGATGGAACATATGATACTGATTTTATAAGATGTACATTATGGAATGGAATTGCTGAAACAACTTGTGAGTATTGTAAAAAAGGAGACGTTGTTGGAATTAAAGGAAGACTACAAACCTCTAATTATGAGAAGGATGGTGAAAAAGTCTACACCATGGATGTTATTGCTGAAAAAGTTTCTTTTCTAAGTAGTAAAAAAGCAGATGAAGAAAAATAATCTGCTTTTAATTTATAAAATTAAGAAGACTTTTCTTATCTTTTAATACACTTATTAAATAATCTATTTCTTCATATGTATTATAAAAATATAAACTGATCCTTAATGTATCATCTTTATTATCACCCATTTTTGCACAGTGCTTTCCGCTTCTAGTACAAATATTTTTACTATTTAAGTAAAGACCCAAATCTCCAGATAATACTCCATCAATATTAATAATTACTATGCTTCCTTCGTTATGTTCATTATATATTTTTACATATGGTATTTTTTTTAATTCTTGTACTAAATATTTTCTTAAATATTTTTCTTTTCTTTCAATATTCTTAAATCCATATGAGTTTAAATATTTTATTGCTTCACTAAATCCTATTATGCTAGCTAAATCTTGAGTACCTGCTTCAAATCTATATGGAATACTAAGAAGTTTAAGTTCTTTTTCATTATAGTTTTCATTCATTCCTCCACCATACATTATTGGTACCATTTTTTTAAGCAAATGATATTTTCCATAAAGTATACCTACTCCAGTAGGGCCTAACATTTTATGAGAAGAAAAAGCAAGAAAATCAACATCTAAATCTTCTACATCTATTTTTATATGTGGAGCACTTTGAGCAGCATCACATACAACCAAAACATTTTTAGAGTGAGCTATTTTTGTTATTAACTTAATATCTCTTTTATCACCTGAGACATTAGTTATTTGCGCAAGTGATATTACTTTTGTTTTATTAGTAATTTTTTTTAATAAATCGTCAATATGAAGTCTTTCATTTACTGAATCAACAAATACTATTTTAATTTTTTTGTTTATTGAAAGAATCATCCAAGGAAGAATATTAGATGCATGTTCACTACTTGATAATATTACCTCATCATCTTCTTTTAAATAATTATTAAAAAAACCAAATACTATTTCATTTAATGATTCAGTAGTATTTTTTGTAAATATTATTTCTTCTTTTCTTTTAGCATTTATAAATTCTTGCACTAAAACTCTTGTATTATCAATCTCATCATCTACTCTAAAACCAATGTCATAATCTCCTCTATGTGAATTAGCACTATACTCTTCATAATATTCTTTTACTTTATCAATAACTATTTTTGGTTTTAATGTTGTAGCGGCATTATCAAAATATATAATACTCTTTTTTAACATTGGAAAATCTTTTAATTCATTCATTTTATACCACCTAGTCCTGATATAGTATATTTATTTCAAAAATAATTAATTATAACAAACATAATAATTGAAGTTGAATTCTTTTTAATATATAATAAAAATGGTGATAAAAATGGATTGTTTATTTTGTAAAATTATTAATAATGAAATACCTTCATATACTATTTATGAAGATGAATTTGTAAAGTGTTTTTTGGATATAAATCCAAAAGAAAATGGTGAAACATTAATTGTTCCTAAAAAGCATTTTGTTGATAATAATGACATAGATGATGAAACATTATTAAAAATACATAAATCTTCTATTATTGTTTCTGATATTTTGTTAAAAAAATTAAAAGTTGATGGAATTCAATTATTACAAAATAATGGTTGTGTTCAAGATATCAAACATTATCATTTACATGTTATTCCAAGATATAAAAGAAAAAAAAGTAAAGTAAATGTCGAAGAAGTGTTTAAAACACTTACAAAATAATTGAGAAATAATCATAATTATTGTATAATTAAGAAAATGAGGAGAATGAAATGAGTAAGAAAAGTATGGTAATTGCTGGATGTAGTATCATAGGAGTATTAGTTCTATTAATATTAATTGTATGGTTACTTTCAGCATTCAAAAAAAATTATTTAACATATGAAAAAGTAGAAGAAAAGATGGTAGCTGCAGCTGAAAAATATTATAAGACATATCCAGAATTACTTCCTGTTGATGAAGGAAAATATACTTTACAATATAGTGCACTAGTTGAAGGACAGTTCATAAAACCATTAAATGAATTATTAAAAGATGGTGATAGTTGTACTGCAGAAGTAAATGTATATAAAAACAATATTGGTTATGACTATATTCCTAAACTAGATTGTGGAATAGTTTACAAAACATATGAATTATATCAAAAAATAATAAATGATCATCCAGTAACAACTACTGGAAGTGGATTATATCAAAGTGAAGATGGTAGTTATTATTTTAGAGGAAAAGTAACAGATAATTATGTAAAGTTGGGTTCAACTGGAAGTGGAAAGAAGAAAAAAGATATACTTTGGAGAATACTAAGTATTGATTCACATGGAAATATTCAAATCAAATCAACTGTTAGTTTTACTGATAGAGTTGTATATGATAGTAGATATAACATTAATATGTCTAAAACAACTGGATATAATGATTTCGAAGGAAGTATGTTAAAAGACTTCTTAATAAAAATGAATAATGAAGAATTATTACTAACAAATGAAGAAAAACAAAAATTGATAACTCAAGAACTATGTACAGGAAAAAGAAAAACAACTGATATAATAAATGATGGAAGTATAGAATGTAATACAAAATCTGCACCAATGTATTTTGGTACAATTACTCCATATGAATATATTAGAGCAAGTCTTGATACAAATTGTGCTAAAGTAAGTGATAGATCTTGTGGTAATTTCAATTACTTACATAATACAGATAGTATATCAGAATGGACAATAACTGGAGCTGAAGATAATACATATCAAGTATATTCATTCAATGGTGAAATATTTGAGTTATCAAGAGCTAATATTTCAAAAAGGGTATTCCCTACTGCATATATAAGTTCTAGAAATTTATTTAAATCTGGCTCTGGTACAAAAGACGATCCATATATATTAATTGTTGAAAAGACTTCTTCAACAACAAAGAAAAAATAAAAACTGATTTAAATTGATTTTAAATCAGTTTTTTTATTTGAACCAACTATCTTTTATTTGAGCATTAGATGATGTTGGGAATGGATTTGGTGCATCTATTTTTACATAAAGTGGTAAGTTCAACGCACTACCAAAACATAAAGCTATTCCTGGCCCTAATGACTTTATTCTATCAACATCTTTCTCTGAAATACTATGTGTTATATTTCTTATGATTTCTAAATCATCTGGATGGAACATTCTAAGAACAATATAATTTGAACATTGACTCAAAGATGTCTTTGATAATTCGCAAGGTCTTTGTGTTATTAATCCTAGTACAACTCCATATTTTCTTCCTTCTTTTGTAATTCTATCAAAAACATTATATCCAATTATTTCAATATCTCTATCATTTTGAACATATCTATGTGCTTCTTCAAGAAGTATTTGAATTGAAAAATTCTTTTCTTTTGGTAAACTTAAAGCATAATTAAAGAATAATTTTGAATATAGTTTTGTTAATACTTTTGCAAATCTTTCATCTACATAGTTTAAATTAAAGTTTAATATTTGAACTTTTTTTCCATCCTCACTAGTAAACAATCTTCTCATATATTCATCTATAGATATATATTCATTATATTCAAAATATCTATAATTAGGACTATTAATAATAGAATCTAATCTTACTTTTAAAATATTATTAATATCATATATTTTATCACTTTTTAATATACCTTCACTAATAAGAGCAAATTCAAAAGCATAATATAAATCTTTTAAATTATATTTTTTGGGTACCATAGAACCATTTAATTCAAAATCCTTATTTATGAAGTTTTCTAAATATTCTATTACTAAATGAATAGCATTAATTTTTCCTGATTCATCTATTTTCAAACATTGTCTTATAGTTCTTATATAGCCAGGTTGAACAATTTCACTTTCTAAATTGATATTAGCAGTATTAAAACTTGTAAGAACAGCTACTATTTGATCTCTAATTCTAGCAGGTTGTTTTCCACTATTTAATATATCCATTATAGCTTTAGCTATAATATTATTTTTATAAGTGATAACCTTTGATTCCTCTTCTGTAAATAAATATACATACCTTAATGCTTTTTCTATTATAGGGATTTGATTTGGATCATTGGCTTGTAATAATAATGCAATATCATCTACTTCTAAAAAATATGGTGGAATTCTAATTATTTCATACTCTTTAACATTAGTTGTTAATGATTTATATCTACATTCACCTTGATTATTTATTTTTTCAAAAGCACTATGATATTCTCCATATACATCAAATAATACAAAACTACTATTTATAGGTATATTTTCTCTTCTATAAAACAAATTCTGTAAGAGTCTTGCAACTGTACAACTTTTACCACTTCCAGTATTACCAAGAATAGCAAAATGATTTGAAAACAATTTATTTAAATCAGCACTAACATTTAATCCTTCATAAATAGAACTTTTTCCTAAATATATTGAATCTTTGGAATCAACATTTTGATTTCCTAAAAGATTAATTATCTCTTCTTTATTTATTATTCTAATATTAGCACTTGATGTTGGTCTGTGTGTTATACCAGTAATAAAGGTGTTGTTAACAAATTCTCCTATCATTGTTAGTTCAATTTCAGAATTAGTTATTCTAGATATTTCACAAACTAATTTATGTTTGTCTTCAAATATTACATGTACGCCTAAAATAGAGCCCTCAACTCTCTTTAATAGGTTTTCAACAATAATAGTATATTCATGAACATCTAATATCTTACCAAACATGCTTGCCTTCCCCTTTACCCTATTAAAATTATATAAAAAAAGTAGACATTTGTCTACTTTAATAATGAAGATAATTTCTTTTTTTCTTCTTCTAATTTTTGTCTATCTAAAAGAACTATTTGTTTTGGGGCTTTACTGACATAATTTTCATTTGACAATAGCTTTTCTCTTCTTTCAATTGATGCTTTTAATGTCTTTATAGTTAATTCTTTTTGAATCTTATCTGCTTCACTTTCTATTTTCTCAAAAAATATAGTTGCCTTTATTTTCTTAGAAAATACTTTATAAGCATTTATTCCTAAAGGTTCTTTAACAATATTTTCTTTACCTAGTTTTAACATTTTAACTATTAAATCATTATCATCAGAAGTATCAAACATTACTTTTAGTTCTTTAGTTATATTATTTTCTGCTTTAACATTTCTAAAGTTTTTAATAAATTCAATTTCATCTTCAACTACTTTTTCTTCTAATTCAAATATTAACTTTTTATCATATTTTGGATATTCAGATATCATAATATCTTTTGCATCTTTAATAGGAAGTTTAGAATATAATTCATCAGTTACATATGGAATAAATGGTTGTAACATTTTAAGTATTCCAGTTAAAACAAAACATAAAGTTGATTTTGTACTTACACTATCAATTGAATACTTTGCCATTTCTATATAATTATCACAAAATGATGTCCATACAAAGTTATATATAGAACTAGCGGCATTATTAAATTCAAACTTTTCCATAAATTTCTTTCCTTCATGTAAAGTTTGTTCAAATTTTGTTAATATCCATTTATCTTCAGGTTTTAGATTACTTAAATCTATCTCTTTTAAATCTTCTATGTTTGATAAAACAAATCTTGATGCATTCCATATTTTATTAATATAATTCCATGAGGATTTTATTTTTTCTTCATCAAATCTCATATCAGTTCCAGGAGCTACATCTGTTGCCAAATAATATCTAAGAGCATCAGCACCATACTTTTCAATCATATCAAATGGATCTATTCCATTACCTAAACTCTTTGAGAATTTTCTTCCTTCTTTATCACGAATTAATCCATGAATAAAACAATATTCAAATGGTCTTTCACCAAGAATTTTTTCTCCTTGGAAAGTCATACGATTAACCCAGAATGGAATAATATCATATGCTGTTACTAAAACACTATTAGGATAATACTTTCTTAAAAGTTTAGTATTATCTGGATAACCAAGTGTTGCAAATGGCCACAATGCACTACTAAACCAAGTATCAAGTACGTCATTATCTTGTACCCATCCTTCTCCTTTTGGTTCTTCCATTCCAACGTATATTTCATCATCTTTATACCAAGCAGGAATTCTATGTCCCCACCAAAGCTGTCTAGAAATACACCAATCATATGTTATTTCCATCCAGTGATTCATTATTTTTTCATATCTACTTGGTACAAAATTTACCTTTTCACCTTTTTTCTTTTGAGTTTCAAGTACCTTATCAGCTAAAGGCCTCATTTTAACAAACCATTGCTTTTTAACCATTGGTTCAACCATAACACCAGTTCGCTCAGAATGACCTACTTCGTGTACTAATGGTTCTATACTAAGAAGTAAATCTTGTTCTTTTAAATCTTTTAGTGTTTCTTCCCTGCACTCTTCTCTACTCATTCCTTGATACTTAGAAGGAACATTCTCATTCATAGTTGCATCGTCATTCATTATAACGATTCTTTCCAAATTATGTCTAGCTCCTACTTCAAAATCATTTGGATCATGTGCTGGAGTAATTTTTACAGCACCAGTTCCTTTTTCCATATCAGCATGATCATCAGTAATAACTGGAATTGGTTTATTAACAAGTGGAAGAATGACATTTTTACCTACATACTTTTTATATCTTTTATCTTTTTCATTAACAGCTACTGCAGTATCTCCAAAAAGTGTCTCTGGTCTTGTTGTAGCTACATCAATATAATCTTCACTACCTTCTAATTTATATTTAATGTGATAAAATGCACTTTTTTCTTCTTTATAAATAACCTCTTCATTAGAAAGTGCAGTCTTAGCAAGAGGATCCCAATTTATTATTTTTTCTCCTCTATATATTAATCCTTCATTATAATAATCAACAAATACACGTTTTACGGCTTCTTGCATTCCTTCATCAAGAGTAAATCTTTCTTTTGAATAATCAAGACAAATACCCATTTTTGCCCATTGTTCTCTAATAATCTTAGCATGTTCATCTGTCCATTTATAACATTCTTCTAAGAATTTTTCACGTCCATATTCATATTTATCAATTCCTTTGTCTTTTAATCTTTTAACAACTTTTGCTTCTGTTGCTATTGCTGCATGATCCATTCCAGGAAGCCATAATGTATCATATCCTTCCATTTTCTTATAACGAATCATTATATCTTGAATTGCAGCATCCCAAGCGTGACCCAAATGAAGTACACCAGTAACATTTGGTGGTGGTAATACTATTGAAAATGGCTTTTTTTCACTATTCTCATCACACTTAAAATAACCTTTTTTTAACCATTTATCATATTTATTTTCTTCTACTTTTTTAAAATCATATTTACTTTCTAACATTATTACACCTCATTTTTAGAAATCTAATTGCTTCTTCATAAAATTCTTTAAATATTTTTTTATTTTTCATTCCTTCATATATTTTATCAATATACTTTTCATTATAGACTCGATTAAAACTATAATCATAATTCAAATCATATATTAAAGAAAATTTACCAAGAGCTCTATCATTTATTGTTTTAATAAGCTTTCTATCTATTGCTTTATGTTCATAAAATTGTTTTTTTACTTCTTCTGAAATAGAAGAATCATCATTTTCTATTTCTAATAACCTCCATGTTGAAAATGCATATAAAATATCAATTTTATCAGCATCTCTAATTATCTTAGCATGAAGTAATTGTCGTTCATTTAAACCATCTTCTATTACATATTTATTATGATTAATAATAGCTTTTCTGATAACATCATAATCATCTTTATCACAATTATAATTATTTATTTCACCTTCATCAAATAATATTTTTACACCTTCTAATCCGTGATCAAATGAGTTTCTATCACTAAATGTTTTATATTCTTGCCATTGTCTAAATCTAGCTATATCATGTAGAAGTGCTATTAGGGAAGCTAAATCTCTTTCTACATTATCTAAATCTATACTCCTTGATATCTCCTCTGCTTGATGTACCACTCTATATGAATGATTGTATTTATATGCAATCATTGTTTCATTCATATCATATTGCATAGCATATTTATCAAATTCATCATAATTTTTATCCATTTTTTCCTCCAAAATAAAAGGCAATACCAAAGGACGAAAATCGTGGTACCACCTTAATTTATTCTTTATTTATTTAACGCATAATTACGTAATATTCTACTATTATTTCAAATATTAAACTTCCTAGCTACCTTCATTTAACTTATTTAAGAAAAGCTTTCAGCTAATAACTTTTCATCTCTAATAAACAAATATTAAATTACTCCTCTAGTTCATAGTTTTTCATTTACAAAACAAAGTATACAATATTAGTTTTGTTTTGTCAAATTACTTTTAAGCCTTAAAGCAATTCCTTCCTTAATTTGATTAGTATCATTATGAAACTCATCTAAAATACTTTTATGTTCATTCATATATATTATAGTTTCAGGTTTTATCTCATCTTCATATTCAAGTGGACTTATTGTTCTTTTTTTTCTTTCAGCGTTAAAATCTTTTAATTCTTCTTTAATCTCATCTAAAGAACTATCACCAGTTATTATTTCAAAATATGGTTTGTTTCTAATTTTATCATTATCAAAAGAAGAAATTCTTTCTAAAGTTAATGGATTTTTAAATCTATATAATGCACAAGAATTTAATAAATCTATTCCATATTTAACTCCATCATATTCTATTACATTGATTACATGATTTGCTTGTTTATATATTGCACTTTTAGGTAAACTTAGATTTGGTAGATAACAATAAAGATTTTTAACATAATAATTAAGTAACATTAGCATATCTCTTGTCATATCACTAAAATTTCTACAACACCCATATCCTCTTATAATTGTAGTACCATATCTAGAATGTATTTCATCTTGAATTTCTTTACTTTTAAATTCTTTATTAAAAGATAAATAACCTTTATGAATCAAATATGCTAATGCAATTGAATACTCTAATGAACTATTAAAACTAAATGATTTTAATAAATCTCTTACTAATAATAAATATTTGTTATATAGTTTTAATACTTCTTCATGTTGTAATCTTTCAAGGGCATATAAAAGTTGATACTCTTCTTTTTTCCTTAAAAAAGTATCCATAGCTTCTTTATCATTAGATAAATAAACATTTTCATTATATATATTCTTCCCCATAAAAATCGCATATATATTAACACTTTATTACTATTTTTTCAAGAAAAAAGGATACTTTTTTGTATCCTTATATTAATATTAATCTTGTTCCCATTTTAATATCAGAATTTTTAATAATCATATTTAAATCATACATTTTACCATTACTCTTATTATATAGATTTAATTTTTTATTCTCATAATAGCCCTTTGATAAATCTCGATCTGATTCCTTAATACTTTTTATTAAATCATGTATTCTTCTATCAACTGGAACAAATACTTCATATTTTTTATCAAGAATAGGTATTTCAATAATTACATAAACTCTAAAATCCATATATATCACCTAATCCTTACTATAAAAGTCTAACACTTTTATTTGAACAGCATTTCCTCTATCAACTTTATAACCAAAGTCATTAGGTATCTGAGCACGTGTTTCTTTATTATATGTTGAACACTTAATTGTATATTGATCTGTAATACCAGAACCTATCCAAATTGCATTTGTAGGTTGAACTGTATTCTTATAAAAGTCTTCAAATTCTATTTCTTTCAACTTCATAACAGCCTCAATAAATACTATTCTTATATTCTTTATATTTTTTAGATTACTAAATAATGATTTAAGTTTTCTTTGCTGTTCTTGATCAAATGAACCAATAAATGATTCAACACCATTAATAACAAATACATGTGTTTTATTGGACTGACTTTCAATTATATCAAGTATTTTATTATAAACATTTTTAAAATCATCTCTAAACACATATTTAAATCTAGTAGCATCTGATAATGACTGATTAGCATCAACAAAATACATTTGAGTATTATTAATAGATTCAATTACTTCAGCAAGAGAGAAAGCAAAATTATCAAGTACTGATGAATCTTGAGCAGATACTATGCTAATTGGATATTTAGAAAAATCAAATTTAGATATTTCAAGTGTATTCTTTTCAATTCCAATTGGAACATTCTTAATAGTATCAATATTACCCTCGATATCACTATATTTTACATGATCAGGTAAAATTGCAATTTTACTAGCACGTTTATTAACCCTTTGAGCTAATTGATCACATATATTTTTAATAAATTCAATTATATGATCCCACTTATATGGATAAGCTGTTTGATATTCATAAATATTACCATCAAGCTTTACTAAACCTCTTCCTTCTACTTCAGATGGAATCATTCCATGAGTAGATCCAAGTATACTCATGTAATCAGATTTATCATTAAATTGTAAACATAATTGATTGTTAAAGTTTTGTGAAGTTTTTCCTCTAACAGCATTTACACCAGTTGCAGTAATTACAAATGATATACCATATTTTTCACCATCACGACTTAATGTTGAAACAATATCAGCATAATCTTCATATGTCTCAACAAACACTTCATAATTATTAATAAATATAATAATTCTAGGTAATGTTTTACCACTATTCTTAATATATAAATTATAACTACCATTATATGGTGAAAATAACTTTTTACGTTTCTCTAATTCTTTATTTAAAGTATTAAATAAGTTCGTTAATTTTTCTTGTTCATTTACAAATACTACATCTCCTACTTGTGGAGCATTAACGAATGTAGCAAACATCTCACTACCAAAATCAAGAATATACATATTTAATTCATCAGCTGTGTGCTTTATCATTAAACTATATATTATTGAAGAAAGCATTATTTCACTTCCACCAATTCCATATACTAATGTATTACCATTATTATTGAAGTCTAATGTTAAAAGTCCTTGTTTTTGATTTGATGGATCATCATATTCTCCAACAATAGCAGTAATATCCCAAGGTTTACTTTCAAAATTATATTTTAATATTAAGCTATTAACATATATTTCATTTTCAAGTTTATCAAGCCATAATTCTCTAGCTTTAATATTTTGACTAGCTGCTGTATTACATATTAACCTAAGTACATTTTGTAATTCTTCACCCATGTTAATTGTTTCTACTCTCTCTGAAGTCTCAATATTTTTAACAGTATCTCCAATATTATTTATAAATGATATATCTCTATCGACAGTTTTTGCTATTTTTGTTTTTGGAATATATTTAGTTCCTGCATATGCTGCTTGACCAATTGCAAAATAATCATTATAACCAACTTGAAGATAGAATCTTCCAGCTTTCTTTAGTGTAACAGCATCTCCTCTTTTGATAACATCCATACTATCTGATTTTTCTTGAACTTTTAAACATACCTTAAATTTAGAGTTTGACCAAATTTGATCATCTACAATTCCACTTGGTTTTTGTGTTGCTAAAATTAAGTGAACTCCAAGTGAACGTCCAATACGAGCTGTACTAATAAGTTCACTCATAAATTCAGGCTGTTGACTTTTTAATTCAGCAAACTCATCTGAGATAATAAATAAGTGTGACATAGCTTCACTAACTAAACCAGCTCTATATAATTGTTGATATTTATATATATCTAATGTACTTTCATTCAATTTTAATTTAACTTGATTAAATATTTCTTGTCTTCTTTTAAGCTCACTCTTGATTGATGCTAAACTTCTATTAATTTCAGCAGTATCTAAGTTAGTAATTGTACCTGCTAAATGTGGTAATTTAACTCCAGTAAACTTATTTTCAAATGCACCTGTTAATCCTCCACCTTTATAGTCAATTAGTACAAATGATACTTCCTCTGGACTATAATTAACTGCCATAGATAGAATATATGTAATAATAAACTCAGATTTACCACTACCAGTCATACCAGCTATAAGTCCATGAGGTCCATGAAATTTTTCATGTAAATCTAAAGTAAATATTTCACCATCTGATTTAATACCAATTGGAACACTTAAACTATTAATAATATCATTATTTTTCCATCTATCAAGTATATTTAAATCTTCTACTTTTCCAACTTTATACATTTCAAGAAAACCAAATGAATTCTTTAATTCATCTAACACTTGACTTGATTTAATTGGTATATTTGATAACTTTTCACATAATAATCCAAGATTAATTCCATCAAAACTATCCATTTTGAATTTTTGTTGATTATTGATATTTAAATCACTTGTTAGAATTGCAGAATTCTCACCATCTGCTGTCAAGAAATCATTACATTCATTTGGTAAATTAGATATTCCATCATTTAATATTATTAAACCAAATCCAAGATTATTATTATCAATCAATATTTTATTAATAATATCTATATTTTTATGCTTTTTAATATTATCTACAATTATTAAATAATATGGACTAACACTTCTATAATCTATATTTCTTTCAACTTGTTTTCCATCTTCATCACTATATTTTCTTGATGTATATACTTGTTCTAAGTAAAATGATAATTTCATCATTTCATCATAATTATTTGAAAAGAATCTTATATCCTTTGAATCACTCCAAGTATGAGGTAGATTTTTAAAATTATCCCACATATCTCCAGTATTATCACTAATCATAAATACTAGTTTTAAATCATTATATGCATGATATGTTGCTAGTTGAAGAATTAAACTTTTTAACATAGTTTCTTTATTTGCAGCATCACCAATTAGAACTAACTTATTTCTTTTTGTTAAATCAATTGTTACTGGACTAGATGGAATGTCTTTAGCAGCTTCAGCTAATGATTTTAATTCTTTTTTTAGATTATCTTCCATCATTGTAAAATCTTCACTACCATATGCAAGTTTAACTTTACAAGGAACACTTCCAAGTCCTAATCTTACATTCAAAAAGTCATCACTACTTATTTGTCTTTCCCATAAATTTCTTTTTCTATTTAATATAACATTCTGTAAGTCTATAATATCAGGATATCTCTCTATTAAAGCTTGATATTGATTGTTTCTTAATAAATTAATTCTATTTTTCTTTTCTTCTAAATATTCTTTATATTTAGATTGTCTTTCTTCTTCTTTACGTAATTGTTTCTTCTTATTATAATTCTTCATTAAAGTAGGCCATAATATTACAGATACAATCATCAATATTGAAATAATAATAGCAGGTAAAGATGATGCTAAAGAACCATTACCATTCATTAAATTAGCAATAGATGTTGATACACTAACTGCAGAAGTCATAGTCATTGTAATCATTGGCCCCAAAGTAAAAAATAGTGGTGTATCATCACCCTCAGGTTTTGAAGGAGGATTATCAATTTTTATTTGTTCTTCTTCCACAGATGTAGTAAATCTAGGTTGTCTTGAAAAATAATCATTTTCATTATAAATTGTTGCATTATCATCATCTACTGTATCTAATAATTTAACATCTTCACTTGGTAAATCCTTTAATACAATAAAATCAGAATTTAATTTTATATCACCATTCATAACAATATAATCATCAAGTACTATTAATCTAAATCCATAAATGAAAACTTGATCTCCACTTTCAAGATTTTTTTCATTTACTCTTACATTATTAACATAAACAGCATTGTTATCAACAGATTTAATTCTATAATAATCATCAACTTTACTTAAAATAGCATGATTAGGAGCAATATTACTATTATTATTTACTACAATAATATTCTTAGTTATATCGCTTCCTATAGTAAAATCACATTTTTGAGTAACAGCATAGCTTTTAAATGATTTATCATTTTCTTCACATACGCAAACTAAAGCATCAGATATTGTTTCTTCTGATTCATTTATTTTAATAGGATAAAATTCATTTAATTTTATTCTAGCTTCTTTTTCTTTTCTTCCATTTCTTTCTAAATAACAATTTTCATTACTAAAAAGATACCAAGCTTTATCAACTTTATCTATTGAAATAAGATTTCTTTCATTTGAATTTTCATCAAAATCTTTAATCCAATAAGATGTTAAGTTATTGCTTGGAAAAGGATATTTAAATAATTTATCATTTTTAACTAGTATTACTTTCATATTATTTACCCTTTTACTCTAATTATTATCATTATAATTATAGCATGATTTTAAAATAAAAAAAAGACCAATTATTGGTCTTTTATACTTGTACTGTTCCTATTTTAGCAAAATTACTAATGTCTGCACTAATAGGTTCTAATAATGCTGCACAAGAACTTGATATAGCATCAAGTCTTTCAAGCAAATCTACTCTTTCTTTTATTATATCAAGAACATCATTATAATAAGCTACCATAGATTTATTTCTTACTTTAAATTGTCTTTCTGCTTCTGGTACACTATCATCAACTACTACAAGTTCTGAATACCAACTAATTAATCTTTCAATTTGAGTAATTCGATCTTTTAATTCAGGTAATGCATCAGTATTCAAATCATATCCTTGAGTTTCATTAATCATTTTATTATTTGCATTTATCATATTGTTTGCAGCATTTTCACATAGTTTATTTAGTTTTTCACACGCTGCTTCATACATAAGGAGTCTAGCTCTTAAACAATCATATCCTGAACCTTTTAATACATTTATAGAATCACTTACAAATGAATTAATTTGATTAGCAAGTGCAGTTGAGTTTGCACTAACTGCATCCAATCCTGTTCTAACAGTACTACTAGCATGTTCTAAATCTGCTCTACTTACTGATAATCCCATTATTGTTCACCTCCAAATGCATTCATATTACTATCACTATAGTATTTTTTATATTGATCTTCTAGTGAATCTTGGCTTTCATCTTTGTTTTTATCTTCATATTGATAATAACTATTGCTTCCACTGCCATCATCGTCATCATTATGTTTATCTATTGTCTTATGAGCAACATATGCGGCAGCGCCAACTCCAGCTCCAACAGCAGTCATAACACCTATCGTTTTTAGAGCGCTATTTCCACTATTTTCTTCTTCATCACTATTTATTAAAGTTGTTGGTTCTGGCTCTACTACATCATCTGCTGGTTCATGATAATCAGGATCATAATCTGGATCATAATCAGCATCAGGATCATAATCAGCATCAGGATCATAATCTGGATCATAATCTATATCATCACTTGGTGTTTTAATATCACTTGAAGTTTTATCCTCATCTTCATCTAAATCAACATATGTAGTACTTCCTTTTGGTTTTGTTGGTTTACTTGGTTTTGTTGGTTTACTTGGTTTTGTTGGTTTACTTGGTTTTGTTGGATCCGTTGGTTCTGTTGGATCCGTTGGTTCAGTTGGATCCGTTGGTTCTGTTGGATCTGTTGGATCCGTTGGTTCTGTTGGTTCCGTTGGCTCGGTTGGTTCCGTTGGTTCAGTTGGTTCAGTTGGTTCTGTTGGTTCTGTTGGCTCAGTTGGAGTCGTTGGAGTCGTTGGATCCGTATGTGTGCCATGATGACCACCAGTTTTTTGTTTTTTCTCAGTTGTTTCTGTACCTTTTGGCATTTCTAATGGTTTTGTTGCATTATCTATTATATAATCATATGAATCTGCCATAGTAGTTCCAACTTCATTTCCAACTTTTTCTTCTCCACTATATAAAGCTGCTACAGATTTTTCACCTTTATCATCATAATTAGCCTTAATTGCTTTGGCACCACTCATGATTTTATCTTCTAATCCCTTGTCAGATGAATTAAAGAATTTTACCCCATCTGCATCGGTTGCACCATTTTCTTTTCCATATATACTAAGTAATGTTATTGGGTCAATTCCAGTTTCTTTACTTGCAGCAATAAATGCAGCACCCATTCCAAGTAATTCTTTACCTGTTTTATTTCCTTCTTCATCCCAATGAACAAATAATTGATTTAAATCATCTTCATTTACTTGGAAAATAACATCTGTTAAATCTTTATCTCTTAGAGATGCAGCATCATACTTAGGTATACTTGCTCTTAAATCACTAACATATTGATTATAATCTTTTATTAATTGTTCTAAATCATAATCAGAAGTTACTAACTTATTAATAGGAATATCTAAAGTAGTACTTTGTAAATCACTTGCAAAACTACTCATTAACATACTTGTAGAAGTTGGACTCAAAAATCCATACTTTAATCTATCTGCTTCTTTTAACATGTTAAAGTCTAATTCACTAAATCTATTTCCTATTTCACCCATTTTAACAAGTTCGTTATGTGCCATAGCTCCCAAACTTGTTATAGCACCCATTAGTTTATCTATTAATCCGACTTCCATAGCTGGAACACTTGTTGTACTTGAAACAGTCAACTTAAATGTTTTATTTGATAATGTTTTTAATTTAGTATTAACTTGAGTTAATCCTTCTCCTAAATATTCATTATCACTTTGAATAATTCCACTATAATATGGTCCACAACCTAATGCTTTATTAGCTTCATCTAAAGTGATTTGTCTAGATACATAATTTCCTTTATCATCTGTATAATATTCATTAATAACATAATCAATATGAATTGTTTTACCAGATCTATTAACATATTCTGTTGGTAAATCAGTAAAATCAAATTCACCATTACCAAGATTAGTTAATCCATACTTTGCAAATACATCATGAGGAGTTACATGTTGATTTCCGCCTTCCTTAACAGAAAACTGAATATCAATCATATGGATGCCTTTATATGACTCTAATACTTTTTCATTTCTTTTACGATCTCCAGAAGCCCACGCATTTATTACAGTTACATTATGATTAGCTAATGTATCTCTTTGGCTCTGAGTTAATTCAGTTCTTGGTTTACAATCTTCAATGATTACTGCAGTAAAATCATTTGATTTAGTTGTCTTTGCGTATGTTGTTGCTAAATCTAAGGTACCATGTGCTGTTGCACTAAATCCTGACATCATTGTTTGACTTCCATCAATATTGTATTTTTCTGCAATTTCTCCAGTTAAAGTACTAAGGGCTTGTTCCCATCCAGAAGGATATGTAATGCTACCACCGCTATCATATTTAAATCTTATATCAATACTATTATGATTTAGGTCTTTTAAATAAGCGTCATAGAAGCGTCCATCTTGTTGGCCACCTGAACCACATCCATTAATATTAAGACTTGGATTTGTACCAAGATCTCCTACTTTAATATTAAAATGATATGTTTTATTATTATAAGTATAAGAAATGTTATATTCGCCAGAACCATTTATTTCATCTACTGATTTTATATCCATAATTACTTATTCTCCTCTTCTTTTATGTTATTTAAAGCCTCTTCTTTTTCATCATTTAATTTAGTTATGTTGCTTTTTAATAATTGCCTTTGAGCTTCTATATCATTCATACTTTTTTTATAATTAATTCTATTTTCAATTTCTAGAGCACTTAGTTTTCTTTCAGTATTATTACCTTTTATTGATATACCCAATAATTCAATACATTTATTAATATTACTATTAAGCGAGTTAACAACTTCTTCAATATCATCTAAATTTTTTTCTTTATTTTTCTCAATATCAATCTTAGAATCAATTTCTTTTACTTTAGCTTTATTATCAAGTATTTTGTTGTCAGCTTGTTTTCCTTCCATAAGCACCTCCATACTATAATAAATTATATCACAAATCTATTATTTTACCAATACAAAAAAAAGAAGACATTAATTATTTGTCTTCTTTGTGTAAACTATCAATAATATTTTCAATTTTTTCTCCATAAGCAATTGATTCATCATATATGAATCTTAACTCAGGAGTATGTCTAATATCCAATCTTTGAGATAACAATGATCTAAAGAAACCTGAAGCATTATTTAAATCTTTTGTAACATGTTCAATATCATCTGTTGTTGTAAAATATACTTTTGCAAAACTCAAATCGTTTGATACATCTACATCAGTTATAACTACATTTTTAAAATCTTCATCCTTGGCTTCTAAAAATAGAATATTACCAAGTTCTTTTTGAATATCAGATCCAGCTCTTTCTCCTTTTAATTTACTCATTTTTTAATTTCCCTACTTTCAAAGACTTCAATAAAATCTCCTTCTTTAATATCAGGGAAATTATCTACTACAATTCCACAATCAAATCCAGCTTTAACTGCTTTTGCTTGATCTTTTTCTCTTTGAAGTGATGCAATTTTTGAAGTAGTAACTACAATACCATCTCTTATTACTCTACAAGGAGTATTAACTTTTACAACTCCACTTGTAACATGACTTCCAGCAATTGTTCCAATTTTTGAAAAATGGAATAATTGTCTTACTTCAGCTTCACCTATTACTATTTCCTCAAATTCAGGATCTAGCATACCTTTCATAGCAGCTTCAATTTCTTCTACTAGTTTATAAATAATGTTATAAAGACGAATTTCTACTTCATAGTTTTTAGCTGTTTCTTTAGTAGCTTTAGATGGACTTACATTAAATCCAATTATTATTGCATTTGATGCATTTGCTAGAACTACATCACTTTCAGTAATTGTTCCAACTCCACTTCTAATAACATTTACTTTAACACCTTCAACATTTATTTTTAAAAGTGCATTTTTAACTGCTTCTTCACTACCTTTAACATCCGCTTTTAATACAATATTTATTTCTTTTTTACCTTCCTTAATAGAATCGAATAGTTCTTCTAAACTTAAAGCTTTGTGGGCAAATCTCTTTGACTTTTCAGTTTCTTTTCTTTTAATAGCAACACTTCTTGCTTCTTTTTCACTTTCAAAAGCCATAAATTTATCTCCAGCTACAGGAACATCTTCAAGTCCAGTTACTTCGACAGGTTTACTAGGTTCTGCTTCTATTACTTCACGTCCAGTATCATCTCTTAGGGTTCTTACTTTTCCATGATTAGTTCCAACTACAATTGGATCTCCTAATCTTAACGTACCATTTTGAATTAATAATGTAACAATTGGTCCTCTATTTTTATCTAATCTTGCTTCTATTACTGAACCAATAGCATATCTATTTGGATTTGCTTTTAATTCAAGAACTTCAGATAATGCATTAATATTATCTAAAAGTAAATCAACGCCTTCTCCTGTATGAGCACTAACTTTAACAAATATAGTGTCTCCTCCCCATTCTTCTGGAGTTAGTCCAAGCTCAGACATCTCACTCATTATTTTATCTATATTTATATTTGGTTTATCTATTTTATTAATAGCAACAATTATAGGAACTCCTGCAGCTTTTGCATGATCTATTGCTTCTTTTGTTTGAGGCATAACTCCATCATCTGCTGCTACTATAATAATTACTATATCAGTTACGCTTGCTCCTCTTGCTCTCATTTCAGTAAATGCTGCATGTCCAGGAGTATCAATAAACGTAATTTTTCTTCCATTCTTTTCTACTTGATAAGCACCTATAGCTTGAGTAATACCACCTGCTTCTCCACTCGCGACATGAGAATTTCTGATGTAATCAAGTAGTGTTGTTTTACCATGATCAACATGGCCCATAATAGTCACAACTGCAGGACGAGGGCTTAAATCTTCTTCTTTATCAGTAACAATGTATTCTTCAAAATTACTAATATCAGTTGCCTCTTCACGAGTAAGTTCTTTATTATAATCCATTACAACAATACTAGCATCATCATATGATATTGCTTGATTTGATGAAATCATAAGTCCCATTCCAATTAGTTTTTTCACCAAATCGCCAGCAGATACTCCAATTCCAGTTGCAAGGTCTGCTACACTCATACCTTCTCTATAGATAACAACATTACTTTCTTGAACTTCTTTATTACTTTGTAACTTAGTTTTATTTTTATAAATGCTTTTCTTTTTTAGTGATAAATCTTCATCTTTTTGAATCTTATTACTATCTTTTCTTTTTATTTTTTCTTTACTTGTAGCATCTGTATCAAAAACTTCTATATTATGAGCTAGTGCAACTTGTTCTGCTCTATCTTCCATCTCAAATTTATCAGCTAGTTCTTCAGTTAAATTATTTTCTTTACTAGATAAATCACCTATTTCATTATCTAACATAATAATAGCTTCATCATCTAAAAAATCATTTACACTGTTATACTTAAAACCAAGTTCTTTTAGTTTAGATAGAATTAAAGAAGTATCAACTCCTAATTCTGATGCATAATCTTCTATAGTCATACTTTATCCTCCTTTTTTATAATTTACTTAATAATTCATCATAAATACTATCTTCAATATGGCATTCTAAATGCTTTTCTAGTATTTTTGATTTTCTTGCTTCTTCAATAACAGATGCATCTTTTTTTAAATATGCACCTCTTCCATTTGCTTTTAGTGTATCATCAACGAATACTTCACCTGTATTGTTTCTTACTACCCTTAGCAAATCTTTTTTCATTAGTTTTTCATGAGTAACAACGCATGTTCTCATTGGCACTTTTTTAACTTTCATAAAACGCCTCCTACTAAATTATCTTTTTTTATAAATTAATACTCCACCATCTCTTGTTTTAGGAATTTCAAGAGCTAATTTATTAGATACATCTTCAAGTGTATCTCTACTATTAGATTCATAACGATTCCTATTCATTCTAAATAATTCTACTAATCTTCTTCTTTTTTTCAAATTATCTAAATATGTTTTTTTACCAGTCATATTATCATTCCCCCTACTTATGTATATTAAGCATTAATTTGCTTATTAATATCATCTAAAGTCTTAATATTTATTGTATATTTAGTTA
>CAMKMS010000012.1 GCA_946413985.1 uncultured Mycoplasmatota bacterium | reverse complement strand
GACTTTGACTCTTGCATTCCGCTGGTTCGAATCCAGCCGAGGCAACCATTTTTTTCATAGATGTCTCGCTAGCTCAGTCGGTAGAGCACTTGACTTTTAATCAAGGGGTCTGGGGTTCAAATCCCCAGCGAGACACCAGGTGTGCCTTAGTGGCGGAATAGGTAGACGCACAGGACTTAAAATCCTGCGAGTGTAAAAGCTCGTGCCGGTTCGACTCCGGCCTGGGGCACCATATATGTGGAGGAATACCCAAGTCTGGTTGAAGGGACCGGTCTTGAAAACCGGGAGGTCGAGAAATCGGCGCAGGGGTTCGAATCCCTTTTCCTCCGCCACTTTTTATAAAATCGCGGGATGGAGCAATCTGGTAGCTCGCTGGGCTCATAACCCAGAGGTTGTTGGTTCAAATCCGGCTCCCGCAACCATGGTTCGTTGGTGTAGTGGTTATCACGCTCGCCTGTCACGCGAGAGATCACGGGTTCAAGTCCCGTACGAACCGCCATGTGGCTTCATAGCTCAGTTGGCAGAGCACAAGACTGAAAATCTTGGTGTCGTTGGTTCGATTCCAACTGAAGCCACCATTTTATTTTTAATACAATAGCGTTAATAAGCGCTCATAGCTCAATTGGATAGAGCATTTGACTACGGATCAAAAGGTTAGGGGTCCGACTCCTCTTGGGCGCACCACTTATTTCGGGAAGTGGCTCAATTTGGTAGAGCATTCGGTTTGGGACCGAGGGGTTGCAGGTTCAAATCCTGTCTTCCCGACCATTAGTTAATAAGTCTGATTATTTCAGGCTTTTTATTTGTCCCAAACCAAAATTAGAAATTCTATATAATTTTTATAAATAATTTTTCTAAATAATCTTTATTAATATCAAATGTTGTTCCATGATCATGTATTTTTCCATATTTTTTATAGTTTGTAAATATATCAATCGAAAATGTAATACTTATTATTTCTTGATTAATTAAGTTAATAAAATTAAATGTATTTGATAATTTATAAATATTATATTTGTAATACTTATAATAGTTTATTCCATTTCTTTTTGTAGACCATGCTTGTATTAATGCCATATATTTTAATTTTCTATTTAATGCTATCTCTATTTTATCAAATGTCCAAAATGTATTATCATCAATAATTCTATCTTTAATATCAAATACTAAAAGCTTTATTTTTCCTTCCAAATAATCCACTTTTAGGGAAAAGTAATATTCACTTCCAATTTTCGTTTTTTTGTTTGCAAAAACAGTGGAATTTAATACTTTTACATTTCTATATTTTAATGTATGGTAGCCATACTTATTAAGCAGCCTTGTTGTTTCACAGAATTCAATACCATCTGGTGATAATGAAAACAAATGAATTGGCATTTTTGAATAAGCGAGTTTAGTTTTAATTTCTATCATATTCTTGTAATCTGGTAATGGAAAATTGTCTTGTGTTTTTCCAATCATTTTTTCAAAGGTTAAACCTATACCACTATTATTGTCATTTATGGATTTTATATATCCAAGTTGTTTTATATAATTAAATTTTTCTATAAATTTTTGTATTTCCTGATTCATTTTATAAATATATAAAAAAATAAAACAAATTACAAACATAGTAAAATAATATTTGATAAATTATAACTAGATATAATTGTAGAAAGCTATAACGATAATTAATAAATCTCATTCAAAAATTGATAATATTTTTTTTTTACAAAACATGGTAGAATAATAGTAGAGGTATGATTTATGATTGGGAATATTTGTGAGTTACCAACAGTTTTGAGGGTCATGAGAATTGTAAACATTATAATTATTATAATTAGAGTAGTGATACCCATAATTTTAATAATTAGTGTCATGATTGATTTGGTACGTGCAATTAATAGTTCTGAACTTAATAAAATAAGCAAACCGATAATTAACAAATTGTTAGCTGCAATTCTTATTTTTTTGGTACCAGTATTTGTAAAATTAATTGCTAATATTACTCTTGCTAATTCAGAGTATCAATCCTGTTTAGGTGAAATAAGTTTAGAAACTATAAATAATGCATATATAAAGCAGGCAATTCTATTAGTAGAAAAAGCTGAAGAGTCTAATAATATTTATGATTATTCAAATGCAATGAGTTATTTGATAAATATAGATGACAAAGAGAAGAAAAAAGAATTTGAAGAAAGACTTGCAAAGGTAAAATCAATAATAGATGAGCAAAATAAAAAACCATCAGTAGCAACTACGGGGTATGGCAGTGATATTCCAATAACTGATGAAATAACAACGGCTTGTGGATATGTACTTAATGATGAAACTGTAAAAGTACACTTGAGTACATGTACAAATGAGCATCAATATAAAAATCCGTCACAAGCTTTACCTGGTGGAGCAGTTTACTCTGGCGGCAATTATCATGCTAAAGAAAATATTCCTTTTGCAAAATATAGAATGGGTTTATTTTTTGGCGAAATTCCTCCTACTTACTCAACGGACAATTTCTTAGAAACATTTGCCGTAATGTATACAAATGTTATTTTAAGAAGTTTAGTTCCAAGGCAAATACGAAGAGGAGAGGGAAATCAAGTCTTACCTGTATTAGAATATATAGCTGGAAGTTGTACTCAGAATTATAGGGAAAATCTATATAGAAGCAGATATGAATCTGGACAATATAAAGAAAAGATAGATTCAATTATGGCGGCAACAAAGTATTTTATATTAGTAAATTCTAATGGAAAATTAATAGATGTTAGATATAATACAAGGTCCGGAATTTTAGATGTTATGAAAAAAGCTGCACGAGAAGGAAAGGATATACTTGGCATGATTGAGGCATTAAAATCTGGACACGATTTAGCACATTATTATAAAGATGCTAATTTATATGATTGTAGAAATATTTTAAGTGATGCCAAAGTTGAAGAAAAAGGAAGTGATTTAGTCACAGAAAAAATAGATGTTAATATAATTCATTTGGGTGATTCAAGAATTCAAGCTTATAAATCTATAAAGAATTATTTAGGCATTGATGATAAAAAAGAAACCATATATGCAAGATTTAGTACTGGTTATGATGATTATTTTAAATCTCAAATGCAAAGTGCAAAAAGTAAATTAAATCGAGAAAAGGAAAAAACTTTTGCAATTACAGTTAATTATGGTGTAAATGCTAAAAGAGCATATACGAGTTTCTGTAATTATTATGATAAATTTATAAAAAACATGGATAAAAAGCATTCTTTTTATATTATTTCTGTTAATCCATTTGATGAAGATAGTGTGAAATCTTATAAGAGTGACAATACAAATGCTAAAGTAGAATTATTTAACAATTATATGAAAAATACATGTATTAAACAAATAAAAGACAATAGTCCAAATGCAAAAATATATTATTGTGATGTATATGGATCAATACCAATTGAAACATGGGTTAAAAATAAATATATAAAGGATGATGGAATACATTATACAAAAGAAGGATCAAAATACATTTATGAATATACAAAAAGATGTATAGCATCTCATCAATAAACCTCTTTCTAGAGGTTTTTATTTGTATACAAGCAAAAAGTCTTTACATAATTAAAATCTTTGCTATAATGTTTGTGGTAAGTAAATAGGTTGAATGTTTTTAAAATTTAATTTTATACAAGTGTTACAAAAGATGCTTTTTGTTTTCTTTTGTTTTTTTGCATCTTATAAAATTTAAGGAGGAAAAAAATGATAAGTATTAAAAAAATATTAAAGGGATTTTTTATAATCATTACATCTTGTATATACATAATGAATATAAAGGCAACGACAACAATTGATGAAACATCTGAATTAAAGGAAATCAATATAACAAAAAATATAATTAATGCTACATCTAATGTAGATGTTACTTTTAATTACAAAGTTACTGAGGTAAGGGATGAAAATCCGGAAGGAATACTGGGAATAACAGAAGATTTTTCTATAACTTTTGATAATATACAACCAGATAATAATATTGCAAGTATCACCAAGAAACTGGATCTAAGTGATTTGTCATTTAGTAAAGTAGGAGATTATTATCTTAAAATATGTGAAATTTCTTCAAGCAATGAAAGTATATATCCTATTGATAATAAGTGTTATTATCCTTTAGTGATGGTAAGAAATGAACTTGTTAATAATATGCCAACAGGGAATTTGGTGGCAACTCTATTAAGTAGTGTAAGTGATGGTGAAACTAAAACTGATGCAATTTTTACTACGAACCCAATGAGTTTTATAACAATAAATAATAAAGTAACTGGAGATATGTCAGATAAAGATGAATATTTTAAATTTAAAATTACAATAGATTCTGACAATCTTGAGAATATTGTAATAAGGAATCAAGATGCCACAGTGCTATATAATGGTGAGGAAATAATAACAACTAGTACATATAATTCAAATCAAGATAATTATATTTATTTAAAACATAATCAAAGTGTAACTATTGGTGATGGAGAAGTAAATCAAGTGCCTTCAGGTGTATCATATACAATTGAAGAGTTGGATAAAGAAAATTATAAAACTTATATTAATGAATCAACAGCTGATAATAAAGTGATAAATATTGAAAAATTGTCAAATTTATCAGAAGAAAATATTAATTCTTTTGTTAATAATTATGAAAGAGTTACTTTTACTGGTGTAATAATTAATATTATGCCATATTTGATACTTTTAATTATCGGAGTACTTTTATTTGTTTTAACAAGAAAAAAGTATGAAAAAGAATAAAATAAATCTTTTGATACCTTTTGTTAAAATAATAATTATATTAGTAGTAATGTATATTGTCTTTACATATATTTTTGGATTATATATAGTAACAAGTATTAATTATAATAGTATAAATATTAATCCACATGATTTTTTAATATATTATAGATTAGAAAAGAATTATCAAAATAATGATATTGTTTTTTATAAAAACAAAGTTTATAGAATAATAGGAACAAAAGGTCAGATAATAAATAAAAAAGGTAATAAAGTATTGATTGATAATGATGTTTTAAACAGTGAAATAAAATATGATTTTAAATATCCATATACAATTAATGAAGGTGAATTATTTATTATTAATAATGAAGATGGTTCTACAAATTTTGGATGTATTGATTCAAATAGTATAGAAGGAAAATTGATATTTAAAATGCAAATAAGGAATTTCTAAATGCTTTATTTTATAGATAAAATGATTAATAAATTCATCATGACAATTATAATTATTATTATACTTTTATCTGTATATTGTTTTTATGATTTGTTTCCTATCAGATATGAAATAAAAAAGAGTGAAGAATATAAGAATTATAATCCTAATCTTCATAATGAATATGATAATAAAAACATAATTGGATGGATTAAAATATATAATACAATTATTGATTATCCAATATTACAAAGCGATAATAATACTGATTATTTATCTTTAAATTATAAAAATGAATATTCAAATGCTGGAAGTATATTTTTAGATTATAGAAATAATAAATATTTTAAAGATGATTTTAATATTATATATGGCCATAATATGTCGTACAAAGCAATGTTTGCTGAATTAAAATATTATATTAATAAAGAATACTTTGATACTCATAATAAAGGAATAATATTATTAAAAGATGAATCATATAACATTAATATTATTCTATATAAAGAAATAAATGCCAATGATGATATACCATATAATCTATATTTATATAAAAATAAAAGAAATAAAAAAATATATAAATATTTTATGAATGAATATGGAAATGAAAAAAAATTATTAGTATTATCAACATGTAAGAATGGAAGTAGAAATAAACGAATTATACTATTAGCTGTACTTAAAAAAATATAGATTTTAATTATTTAATATTTATGTTATAATCTTTAAGAAGAGAGTGTGGAAAGTTATGAATAATAAAAAAAATATAATTGTTGCCTCAATATTAACTATAATATCAATCATTTATACTTTACTTGTTAAGTATATAGACGTTGAAACTATTGGTCCCAATAATAGCAGCGTTGGATTTTCAAAAATAAATGGATGGTTTAGTAATTTGATTGGGTCTAATATGACAATGTATAAGATTAGTGAAATATTTGGGTATATGATATTATTATTAATACTAATTTATGGATGTATAGGCTTATATCAATTAATTAAAAGAAAAAGTTTATTTAAAGTTGATAAAGAGATTATTAAACTCGGATTATTTTATGTATTAATGCTAATAGTTTATATTGTATTTGAAAAAATAGAAATTAACTATAGACCTGTTCTAATTGATGGAGAACTTGAAGCATCATTCCCATCTAGTCATACAATTCTTGCACTTTGTACTTGTTTTAGTTCATTAATAACTAGTAAAAAGTATTTTAATAAAAAGTATATTAAAAAAATAAATCTAATTACTATTATTTTGGCCTGTTTAGTATTGTTATTTAGAATAATTTCAGGCGTTCATTGGATTAGTGATATAATTGGAGGAATTATTATTTCTTTAACATTAATATCATATTACCAATTAATTTATTTTTATAAAAAAGACTAGTATTTCTAGTCTTTTTTTATAGAAAATACAGAATAAATGTAAATATGAATTCTTTTTGTGATTATAATAATATTAAATATGATAAAATAACATAAGAAAGAAGGAAGATAATAATGGATAAATCAAATAGTGTGCCTACAGCTATAGCAGTTATTATTATTTTTTGCCTTGCTGTTGGTGTTTTTGGGGGAATAAAAAAATTTGTTGGAGAAAATCAGGAAAAAATACATGAACAAGCACTTGAAGAAATAGGATCACTTCCAAGTTTTAATGTTAATATAAATGGATATACATATATTGCTAATACGCAGGTATCATATGCTGCACAAAATTTCATTAAGAATACGCCTATTACAATTGAAATGAAAGATGATGGATCTGATAAAAAAATAGGTTGTTTATTAGTGAAAATTGAGGGTGATTGTATTAAAGAGAAAAATGTTGAAAAAGGCGATGTGCTTCTTTATGGTGAGTCATGCATAATTATTGCTACTGAAGATTTCAAGAATAGTGCGCAGTATAAAAAGATAGGGCATATAAATAATTTGGGTACAATACCTTCAGGAATCCAAAAAGTTAGTTTTAGTATTGTAAAATAGGGCTTTATCTATTATTCTATAATAGAGTAAAGTATCTGTTAAGTTGCATGTAAATATATATAATTGGGTAAAAAAACTGTTATAATCATATTATGGATAGTGTAATAGATAAAATTCGTGAAAATGGAAACAATATTATCGTTGATAATAATTTTTTGTTTGCTGCTTTTAAAAATAGATTAGTTTCTAGAATGGTTCATATATTTGAAAAGTATAAAATACCTATGAACAAAGATATTATTAATAAGAATTTAGAGGAAAACTTAATAAATCATTTAACTGATTCTAATGAAGAAATAATTGACAATTATATTAATTTGTTAAATAAGTATGAAAAAATAATAAATGATTATGTATCTAAAAACACTGATAGTGAAATAATAAAAAAGTCGACAATGGGATTTATAGATAAAATATCATTAAAAAATAAAACATTTGTTACTCTTAAAATTTCAACTAATTTTATAGAATATATTAATTCAATAATATATGTTTATGATAATAATAATTTAAATCAAGAAATAACGGAAAGAATTCACAATGATGTTAAAGAAATTATAAATGAATTTAATAGAAATAATTATAATTTTGTCATAGAATCAATAAATCTTATTATTAAGAATATTATTAAAAATATGTAAATGATAATGACAAAAAAAGTATGATGTTTTATAATTATAAGTGTTAGGAACGGGATATTATGAAAGATGTTTATAAAATTGTAAAAAAATTTAAAACAAAATATAAAGGAACTGTTGCATTTAGAATAAAACAACATTCCGCAGTTGTTCAAAAGCACATTAATCCAGATGAAAAAATAATATATGCATTTTGTGGGCAAAAGAATTATAGTTCATTAATTTTTATTAATTCATGTGTTGTTGCTCTTACAAATAAAAGAATTATAATTGGTCAAAAAAGATTATTATGGGGATATTTTTTTACAGCTATAACACCTGATATGTATAATGATTTAAAAGTAAGAAGAAATCTAATATGGAGTGATGTTGAAATAGATACAATTAAAGAAAATGTATATATTTCAAATCTGTCTCCAGAAGGAGCTGTTGATGTTGAAACAGTAATTACTTCATTTATGATGGAAGAAAAGAAACGATATGGCAAAAGAGGTAAATAAAGTTTTATTAGTATTATTATTGCTATTCGATATAGTTTTTGCAAGTGAGATTAATCTTAGTAGCAAAAACTATATTTTATATAACATGAATGATAATACTATTATTGATAAGAAAAATCCTCATAAAGAAGTTAATATTGCAAGTTTAACTAAAATAATGAGTACAATTGTTGCGATAGAAAATATAAAAGATTTTGATAAAAAAGTGACTATTACAAACGATGTTTTTGATGGAATAACATGGGATATTCATATAACTGGATTTAAAAAGGGTGATAAGGTTACTTATGATGATTTATTATATAGTACAATTCTTGATAGTGGAGCTGATGCGGTAAATGCGCTTGCTATTAATTCTTGTGGAAGTTTGGATGCATTTGTAAAAAAAATGAATCAAAAAGTAAAAGAGTTAAATCTAAAAAACACAAAATTTGATAATGCTATTGGAAAAGATAGCGCTAATAATTATAGTAGTGCTTACGATATTGCTCAAATATTAAAATATGCTCTTAAGAATGAAAAGTTTAAAAAGGTCTTTAGAACAAAGAAATATAAATTATCAAATGGAAAAATTATAAAAAGATCAGTTGAATTATATACAAATAATAATATTTCTTATATTACAGGAGCAAAAACAGGTTATTATGATAATGCTCTGTATTGTCTTGCAACAACTGCAACATTAAATGATGTTAATTATTTATTTGTTAGTCTTGGTGCATATCCTAAAGGGATGCATTTAGCTGATCATATTAAAGAGTATAATTATTTTGATAGTAATTACGGTTATAAAAATATAGTTAGTGATGATACAGTTATTATTAGATTAAAAACTAAATATGCTAAGGAAAAAGAAATAGATATAAATGCAGGAGTAAGCATTAGTAAATACCTAAGAAATGATTTTGATAAAGAAAAAATAAAATATATATATGAAGGATTAAATGAAATCAAGTATAATTTAAAAAAAGGAACAAAAATTGGAAATGTTACAATAAGTTATGATAATCAAGAATTAGATAATTTTGATTTAATATATAATGGTACATTATCATTTAGTTTATTATCATATATATGGGTTAATAAGTATTATGTACTAATATTATTGTTTGTTTTTACTTTAATAGTTGTGGTAATATACATTAATAAAAATAAAAAAATTAGAAAAATTAGAAAAGCAATAAGAAAAACTATTTAATTAGTTTTTTTTAATAATAAAAAGGTAAAATGAAGTTGACTTTATCTTAATAAATATTTAAAATATTATTAGAAGTAATGAACTTCTAGAAAGAGAGATAATGGAGAAAATGCCACATGAAATGAATTTAAGTTTCTCCATTTTGCTTGTTGTTATTGGATTAATCGTTGGGGCAGTAGTTGTATTTTTATATAATAAAGTAAGAATGAATGCTGCTAAAAACGAAGCTGATAAATTAATTCGCGATGCCAAAAAAGAAGCTGAAAAAGCCAAAAGAGATGGCATTATGGAATTAAAGGAAGAAAGTTATAAATTAAAGAAACAAACTGATGAAGAAATCAGAGAAAAGAAAAAAGAACTAAATGATCTTAGTTCTAGAATCGATAACCGAGAAAAAAGTCTAGATAAACGTGATGAATTGTTAACTGAAAGAGAAAAAAATCTAGAGAAAAAAGATAAAGATTTATTAGCAAAACAAAAAGAAATTCAAGAAAAAGACGCAAAAATGGAGAGTTTACTAAAAGAGCAAATTGATCTTTTAGAAAAAATCTCAGGTTTTTCTAAAGAAAAAGCTAGAGAACTTGTTATGAAAAAGGTAGAAGAAGATATGAGTAGAGAAATATCTGTATACCTTAAAGAAAGAGAAGACGAAGCTAAATTAGAAGCTGACAAAAAAGCTAAAAATATTTTAGTTTCAAGCATGGAAAGATATGCTAATGATGTTACTAGTGAACAAACAGTTTCTGTAGTTGAACTTCCAAATGATGAAATGAAAGGAAGAATTATTGGAAGAGAAGGAAGAAATATTAGAACAATTGAAGCCGTTACAGGAGTTGATTTAATTATTGATGATACACCTGAAGTAATAGTTTTATCTTCCTTTGATCCACTAAGAAGAGAAATTGCAAAGGTAACTTTGGAAACATTAATTAAGGATGGACGTATACATCCTGCTAGAATTGAAGAACTATATGATAAAGTATGTGAAGATTACAAAAAAATTATACGTGATAAAGGAGAAGAAGCTTTATTCAAACTTGGAATTCCTAAAGTTGATCCAGAATTAATTGAATTAATTGGTAAATTAAATTTTAGAACAAGTTATGGACAAAATGTTCTTCAACATAGTATAGAAGTAGCTAATCTTTCTGGATTACTAGCCAGTGAATTAGGTGAAAATGTTTTACTTGCAAAACGTGCTGGATTATTACATGATATTGGAAAAGCTATTGATTTTGAGATGGATGGTTCTCATGTAGAAATTGGTGCTGATATAGCGAAAAAATTTCATGAGGATAAAGTTGTTCTTAATGCAATTGAATCACATCATGGTGATAAAAAAGCAGAGTATGTTATTGCTGAATTGGTTGCAATAGCTGATACGCTTTCTGCTGCAAGACCGGGTGCAAGAAATGATTCGTTAGAAAATTATGTTAAGAGACTAGAAGATTTAGAAGCAATAGGAAATGAAATTGAAGGTGTTGATAAAACATTTGCAATGCAAGCTGGAAGAGAATTAAGAGTCATTGTTAAACCAGAATCAATTGATGATTTAACAAGTTATAAAGTTGCTCGTGAAATTAAGGATAAAATTGAAGAAACAATGCAATATCCTGGAACAATTAAAGTTGTTGTTATTCGTGAGACACGTGCAGAAGAAGTTGCTAAATAACAACTTCTTTTTTTATGATAAAAAATATGCTAAAATAAAATAGGTGGTTTAAATGAGAGCATTAATAACAGGTGCTTCAAGTGGACTAGGTAGAGATTTTGCTATTAAACTATCTAACATAGGATATGATTTAGTTTTAGTTTCTAGAAATAAAGAAAAACTTGAAGAATTAAAAGGCAAATTAAAAACAAATGTTATAGTCGAAGCAATGGACTTAAGTATTAAAGAAAATGTTTATAAAATATATAATAAATATCAAAATAAAATTGATTTTTTAATAAATAATGCTGGTTTTGGCGAATGTGGAGATTTTAATAAAATACCATTAGAAAATGAATTAAATATGATTGATTTAAATGTAGTTTGTCTACATATTTTAACTAAATTATTTTTGAGTGATTTTGTTAAAAAGGATGAAGGTACTATTTTAAATGTTGCTTCTTTAGCAGCTTTTGAGCCAGGGCCATTAATGGCAACTTACTATAGTACTAAAAGTTATGTTTACAACTTAACTATGGCAATTTATGAAGAATTAAGAAGAAAAAAAAGTAATGTAAAAATACATGTTTTATGTCCTGGCCCAACTGATACTGGGTTTAATGAACGTGCGCATGTTCATTTTGGAGTTAAATCTTTAACAAGTGATTATGTCACTAGTTATACATTAAAAAAAATTAAATTGAAAAAATTACTAATTATTCCAAATATAAGAATGAAAGCAAGTGTTTTCTTTGTGAGATTTGCTCCAAGAAAACTATTACTAAAAATGGTATATAACATTCAAGAAAGGAAATTAAAATAATGAGGATAGTAAAAATAAATTCACTTGGATGTCCATCTTGTATAATAATGAATAAAGTTTTTAATCAAATAAAAAGTGAATATAATTTTGATTTGGTTGAACTTGATTATGATTTTGATGACATAGAGGAATATAATCCAGGAAAGATATTACCTATATTTATTTTTTATAAAGATGAAAAAGAAATATGTAGATTATGTGGAGAACATAAACTAGATGAGTTTAAAAAAGTAATGGAGGAATTAAAATAATGAAAAAAATATTAGGCATAATATTAGTAGTATTATTATTTATTCCATTAATAGTTAGTGCTGAAGAAAAAAATATAAATATGTATTTGTTTTATGGAGAAGAATGTCCACATTGCCATGCAATGCTTGAATTCTTAGAACCATATGTTAAAAGTAAATCTAATATAACTTTATATAAGTATGAAGTATGGCATAATGAAGAAAATGTCCAAAAGTATATAGATGTTCATAAAATGTTAGATGATAATTCTAATAGTATTCCTTATTTAATAGTGGGTAATACAATTATAACTGCTTTTAATGAAACCAAAACTCCAGAAACAATTATTAATGCTGTATCATTTTATGAAAAAGTAGATTATAGAGATAAAGTTGGTATTTTTCTTGGAATTGTTAGTGACAATGATAAAGAGGAATTATCATATAAAGAAAATGAAGTGGATATTCCAATTTTAGGAACAATGGATATTAAGAGTGTTCCAATATTTCTTGCTACTATATTAATAGGATTAGTTGATGGATTTAACCCATGTGCGATGTGGATATTATTGTTTTTAATATCAATGTTGTTAGGACTTAATAACAAAAAAAGAAGACTCGCTCTTGGTATTGCATTCTTATTAGCGAGCGGACTGGTTTATTTTCTATTTTTAGTTTCTTGGTTAAGTCTTGCTGAGTTTTTGGATAAAATAACATATGTAAGACTAGCTATTGCATGTATAGCTATGATATTTGGAACAGTTGCAATTGTTCAATTTATAAAATCATTAAAATCAGATGATGGATGTGAAGTAGTAAATACAAATAATAGAAAAAGAATCATAAATAATATAAAAAAAATAGTAAAAGAAAAGTCATTTATTTTAGCTTTACTTGGAGTAGTGTTACTTGCATTCAGTGTAAATATTATCGAACTTCTTTGTTCTTTAGGTTTACCAGTAATGTTTAGTGAAATATTAACAATTAATGAAGTGCCTTCTGGTATGAAAATTATATATTCTCTTGTATATATATTATTCTTTTTAATAGATGATATCATTATTTTCATTATTGCCATGAAAACTTTAGAAATAAAAGCTATATCAAATAAGTATGCTAAATATTCACATTTGATTGGTGGAATAATAATGCTAATTATTGGTATTTTGATGATTTATAAACCCGAATGGTTGATGTTTAATTTTTAGGACATAAAAAAATATAATTCATATAATAGAATAGGTGATTATATGAATGAGAGTTTTTTAAATAGAATTGAAGAAAAAACAAATGTAAATAAAGATACCATTATTAGTCTTGCAAGAAGGCTACAGAGTGGTAATTATAAAGATGAAAATACTTTAAGAAGTATTATTCGTGAATTATCAAGTATTACTGGAAGAGAAGTTACTAAAGAAAAGGAAAATAAAATAATAGAAATGATAATTAACGATAAGGTTCCTAAAGATATAGAAAAATATGTATAAAAAAAGTAAGTTTAAAACTTACTTTTTAATTGCTGGTTTATAAAACTCTTTTTGTATTTGATTTGTTGACCATAATAATTGATGAAAAGCTTTATTAATAATTAGATCAAATTCACCTATATATTCAAATACTTTTGGTTTAAATTTTAATTTAAAACTATTTAAATCTTTATATGGATTAGTATCGCTATAATCTCCAGTAATTCCATTTAAATCAAAATATAAATATCCAGCTTTTTTATAGACCTCTATAATTTTATAGTATATAAATGCTTTAACATCTAGTTCTTCATGAGTATTATTATGACCTGACATCAATATTGTTATTCTGCCTTCATGTTTAATTATTAATGCTGCTCCAAGTATTTCTCTTAAATTTTTATCATTCATTTTCTCATTTGCTTTTACTATTTCAGAAGAAATATGAGCAACTATTTGATCTGATTTCATTTTTCTTTTATATAAATCTTCATTATTTGGATTTTCATTGAATTCAGCATTTATTTTTTCATTTTTTTCACTTTCATATATATTTTGTTTTTGTAAATATTTAACATAAGTATCATAGTTTAATTCAACTAGAAGTAAGTCAATTTTATCTGCTTGCTTATATGAATCATATAAAGCTTTATAATAATTAATAGTTTTATTATCTTTATCTTCTACAAAAGAATAGAATGTTTCTAAATCGCTTTCTTTTCCACTTATAAGTCGTAATCCACATAATTCACAATTACGAATATCATTTAAAGTTTTTTCATCTATAACACTAGAGTCATATGTTGGTAAATATATTACAGGAGTAAACTTAGGTAATTGACTTTCAAAATATAAATTATCTTTTAATTTATCATAACCCATTTCTTTTAATTCCATGATTAATTCTCTACTTTTAGAATTAATTATTTTTGTCTTTTCATTTAAATCTACTTGAGCGAATGTTATTTCTGGATTAATTTTAATAAATGCAAAACTTTTTTTAAAAAAGAAATCTTTTACTTTTTTTGTAAATTCATTTAATAATGGTTTATCATAATAATCAAGCAAGAAACCCCTAGGAGCATATCCGTATTTCATATTAATACCAATACTTTTATGTAAAATTAAACTCCCAGCTACAATAGTATTATCAACATAAGCACCAATATACATAACTTGAAATTCGCTATGAGCCATAAGCCTTCCATATTCCCCAGTTTGGTAAAAATTTTTTAATACATGTTTGCTTGCAAATTCATTAAATGTTTTAGCATCTATTTCTTTAATTTTCATATTAATCCTCTCCAATGATACTATCATTATAGCATATTATTTAAAAAAATAGTATAATGAATATGTAAATATTAATTAAATATTTGGAGGAATGCTTATGAGCAAAATTGTTGATATAAAAGCAAGAGAAATACTTGATTCTAGGGGTTATCCAACTATTGAAGTAAAAGTTACAACCGAAAAAGGATATAGTGGTATTTTTAGTGTCCCATCTGGTGCTTCAACTGGTAGTAAAGAAGCATTAGAATTAAGGGATAATGATTATAGATATGATGGAAAAGGTGTTCTAAAAGCAGTTAATAATGTAAATACTATTCTTAAAGATAATTTGATTGGAATGGAAGTTTCTCATCAAATGGAAATAGATAAAAAAATGATTGAACTTGATGGTACAAATAATAAAAGTAATCTTGGAGCAAATAGTATACTTGGAGTAAGTATTGCATGTTTAAAGGCAAGCGCAAATGAAAAAGGTAAGCCACTTTATGAATATTTAAGTAATAGAGAAAAAAGAATTCCAAAAGTAATGTTTAATATAATTAATGGAGGTATGCATTCTAAAAATAACATCGATATACAAGAATTTATGATAGTACCTAAAATGGAATCTTTTAAGGAATCTTTAAGATGTGCAAGTGAAGTATTTCACTCATTAAAGAAAATACTAGAAAATGATTCTTTAACAACATCTGTTGGTGATGAAGGTGGTTTTGCGCCAAATCTACCGGATAATAAGAGTGCTTTAAATTATATTATTAAGGCTATAGAAAGTGCGGGATATAATCCAGGAAAGAATGTATTTTTAGCACTAGATATTGCTGCATCAACATTTTATAATGAGCAAACAGAAAAATATAAAATTGAGGATAAATTATTATCTAGAGATGAATTATTAGATTATTATATAGATTTATGCAGTCATTATCCAATTATATCTATTGAAGATCCTTTTAGTGAAAATGACTTTGAAGGATTTAAACTAATAACTGAAAAACTTGGTAAAGGTTTAAATATAGTTGGTGATGATTTATTTGTAACAAATAAAAAAGAATTACAAAATGGAATAGATAATCATTTATGCAATTCAGTACTAATAAAACCAAATCAAATTGGAACATTTTATGAGATGTTAGAAACGATAGTACTTGCACATAAAAATAAATATACTACTATAATGTCACATAGAAGTGGGGAGACAACAGATACATTTATTGTAGATGCTGCAGTTGCATTAAATATTCCTTTTATGAAAACAGGTTCTGTTTCTAGGGGTGAGAGAATTTGTAAATTTAATAGGCTTCTTGAAATTGAAGAAGAATTAAAAAAAGAAAGAAATGAGGTTTTAAATGAATGAATATATTAATTTAGATGAAAAAAACATTAATGAAGAACATATTTGTTGTGCAATAGGAGATCCTAAACATCAAAATGGAGTAGACAAAAAGAAAGAATGGATTAAAAACAAATTAAAAGATGGACATGTATTTAGAAAACTAAATGCAAGAGGAAAAATATTTATAGAATATGAACCAATTGAAACAGCTTGGGCACCTGTTATAGGAAATAAATATGAGTACATTTATTGCTTATGGGTTGCTGGTAGTTTTAAAGGAAAAGGAATTGCAAAAGAACTTTTAGAGTATTCAATAAATGATGCTAAAGAAAAAAAGATGAGCGGTATTTGTACAATTGTTACTGATAAAAAGAAGCCATTTATTGGAGAAAAGAAGTTTTTTGAACATTTTGGATTTAAAGAAGTAGATAGAATAAATGATTATGTATTACTTGCATTATCATTTGATAATAATGATACTCCTAGATTTAGTGATAGTGCAAAATCTATGAAAATAGAAAATCAAGATTTTACTATTTACTATACTAATGAATGTCCTTATGTAGAATATGAAGTGCAAGAATTAACGGATTATGCAAAATCTAAAAATATCAAATTAAATTTTGTAAAAATAGATACACTTGAAAAAGCAAAAAATGCTCCATGTATAATCAATAATTGGGCTAATTTTTATAAAGGAAAGTTTATTTCAAATACGATTTTAAATGCTAATGCATTTGAAAAACTAATAAAATAAATTGCATTAGATTTTTATTTAGTGTATAATACTTAAAGCGAGGGTGAATAATATGGAAACATTATTAATTGTTATAGCAGTATTAATGATTGTAATAGTTTTATTACAAAGTAATAAAGCAAGTGATGCTAGTCAAATAATTACAGGAGGTAATTCAGTATTACTTGGCAAAACTAAAGAAAGAGGACTTGAAAGAATTATTACTATGATTACTTATGGATTGGGTTTTGCATTTATATTAGTTTCATTTATATTGTCAATATAAAGTTCATAAATAAATGAACTTTTTTAATTTATATGATAAAATTATAGATGTGAGGGTATTATGAAAGATAAAAAGTCAGAAATTATTAATAGAGATAAAATATTAGAAATTATTAAAAATGCAAATAGAGGATTAACTGCAATAGAAATAATGGACAAATTAAAAGGAAATACAGTAGGTTCAGCAAAAGAATTAAAAGAATTAATTGATGAGCTTGATTTGATGTGTAGTGATGATACTATTAGAACTAGTCTTAAAAATAAATATGTATTAAATACATTAATTACTGGAAGAGTTGATCTTCATGTAAAAGGAAATGCCCATGTAATTGTTGAAGGAATGGATGATATATTAATACCTATAAATTGTATGAAAAATGCATGTGATAATGATATTGTTGCAATAGAAATAACAAATAAAGCTAAAAAAGAAGGAATAATAACTAAGATTATTAAACGTTCACTTGGAAGAAGTGTAGGAGAAGTAATAAATGATAATGGTAAACTTTATGTAAAAACACTTGATGATAGTTTACCTTATGAAGTACAAGTAGATATAGATCCAAGCTTAAATTTAGTAGATGGCTTACTTGTTCATTTAGCATATGTTAGTGATATAGATAAAAATAGAGTGCGTGCTCGTATTGATAGTATTATTTGTCATAAGAATGCTCCTGGTAATACTTCCCAAATCGCTATTATTGCAAGTGAATTTGGAAGAAGACTTGATTTTCCTGAAGATGTGAAAGAAGAGGGTAAACAATTTAAAACATCATTAAGTCCTGAAGAAGTAGAAGAGGGATTAAAAGATGGTAGAGTTGATTTAAGAGGAGAAACAATTACTACTACTGATGGAAAAGATACAAAAGATATAGATGATGCTATTAACACTATTATTCTTCCAAATGGTAATTATGAAGAGACAGTAGCAATAGCTGATGTAAGTCACTATGTAAAAATGGGTAGTGCTATATGGAAATATGCTGAAGAAAAAGGTAATTCAGATTATCTTGGAAATAAAGTTGGTCCAATGTTACCTATTGAACTTTCAAATGGTATATGTTCATTAAATCCTAATGAAGATAGATTTGCTCTTTGTGTTAGATATGAACTTGATCATGCTGGTAATAGACATAATCCCCGTGTTTTTATGGCTGTTATTAAATCAAAGAAAAAGATGAACTATGATGCTGTTCAAGATATTATTGAAGGAAAATATACAGAAGATACAAAAGATTATACAACTATTAAATATACTGTTAAAGAAGGTGAAACTATAGAGGATATAGCATTTAAATATGCTACAACTCCTGATAGTTTATTAAAGTATGATAATGAAATAATAAATAAAAGAGATGATTTTAGAAGTGGAAATGAGGTAAATATTCCAGTAAGAATTGTTGTTAAAAACTATCATGTTACTTCTAAAATTATGAAAGATGCTTTAAGAAGAAGAGGCAAAATAGATTTTGAGGGTAGTGAACCAAAATATATATTCGATGAAAATGATAAAGTAATAGATATTAGACCTCGTGTACAAAGAGAAGCAGAAGAAATAATTGAAAATAAAATGATTTATGCTAATGAAGCTTTTGCTGACTTTATGGTTGATAAATTATCAAATATTTGTGAGGGGTTAATTCCTTTTGTATTTAGAACACATGGTGATCCTAATCCAAGAAAAATTGAAGAGTTTATTGATATGTTAAAAGCATATGGAGTAACTATTCCATTTAAGATAGATCCTGAGAATGTTACTAGTAGATACATATCAAATCTACTTGAAATTGTACGAGACAAGGAAAACTTTAGAGCATTTAGTGATAAATTACTTCGTTGTATGCAAAAAGCAAGATATACTCCTGAAAACTATGGACATTTTGGTATAGCGAGTAATAATTATTGTCATTTTACAAGTCCAATTAGAAGAATGGCTGATTTGCTTGTTCATACAATTTATAAAGTATTTATAAAAGAAGAAAATCATGATCCAGCAACTCTTAAGTATTGGGCAGATTATTTAAATAATATATGTGAGCAAATAAGTGAATGTGAAGTGCAAGCAGAAAAGTGTGAATATGCAGTAAATGATTACTTAAATGCAACTTATTTACAAGATAAAATAGGCACTCAATATGAAGCAACAGTAGATGGATTAATGAATGATGGTTTTTTTGCAAAAACTGATAATTTTATAGATGGTAGAGTTGATTTCTTTTTGGAAGATGCTGATGCTAAAAAATTATTAGAAATTACAGATCCTAATGAAGCAGCATTATTTATTGAACAAAATAAAAGAGTATTTTCAGGATTTTATAATTATAATGATAAAATGTTTGGATATGAAAGAAATGGAAGAATGTACTTAAGATATGGAGATAGAGTACTAGTATCTTGTATTGGAGCATATCCAGAAATGAGAAAAATAGATTTTGCATTAATAAGGAAGTTATAATATGGAGATTATTAATAGAAAAGCAAGTCATGATTATTTTATAAAAGATACTCTTGAATGTGGAATAGAACTTAAAGGAACTGAAATAAAAAGTATTAGAAAAGGTTCTGTTAATATTAATGATGCATATGCAAGAATTAAGAATTATGAAGTGTTTTTGACAAATATGTATATCGCCAAATATGAAGAGGGTAACAGATTTAATCATGATGAAAGAAGAGAAAGAAAACTTCTCTTACACAAAAATGAAATAATAAAACTAGAGCATATCATTACTACTCAAAGATATACGTTAATTCCATTAAAACTATATTTTAAAAAGAATAAAGTTAAGATTGAATTAGGTGTATGTCAAGGTAAGAAATTATATGATAAAAGAGAAAGTTTAAAAGAAAAAGATATGAAAAGAAAAGAAATGATTAATTATTAATCATTTCTTTTCAATTAAAGAATATAAATTACTATGAAGGAAATATCAAAAATATATGTAAATAGTATTAAAAAAATTAATAATAATAAAGAGGTATATTATTCATATAAAGATAATAAAGAAGAAAATATTATTCCAAATAAATATGATATACAAAAGAAAATAGATGATTTATTTAGAAGTAATGATTTTATATATAAAAAGAAATGTCATATAAAAACCAAATATGGAGAAAATGATTACTATATTATATCTAGAAGCTATGATTATCTACTCACTATTAATGGAGAAAGAATATATATTAATAATATCTTAGAAATTAATTAAAAAACACTTGAAATAATTAATTATATATGTTATATTTTAATTACACGAAAGGTGTTTTTTTTTGGAGGGATTTTTGTGAAGAAATTAAAGAGCTTTTTTAGAGGAGTTAAAAAAGAAGGAAAGACTGTTAGATGGCCTAGCGGAAAGACATTAGTTAATTATTCAGTTATTACAATTTTAATGTTAGTGTTTTTTGGACTATTCTTTGAATTATTAAATCTAATCTTTACTTTAATAGGAGGTTTATTCTAATGGAAGAAGAAAATAAGAAGTTATGGTATGTTGTTAATGCATATTCAGGTCATGAACAAAAAGTAAAAGATTATCTTGAATCAAGACGTGAAAGTATGGGAATGGAGAATAATATTTTTAGGGTTATTATTCCAGAGAGAACTGAAGTTGAAATAAAAGATGGAGTTAAAAAAGAAAAAACTCGTAAAATGTTCCCAGGATATGTATTAATTGAAATGGTTATGAGTGATGAAGCATGGTATGTTGTTCGTAATACTCCAGGAGTAACTGGATTTATTGGATCTTCTGGTAAAGGAGCTAAACCAATTCCATTATCACCTGAAGAAGTTAAGAAATTTATTGGAGATGGTGTTGAACAAAAAACACCAATTAATACTGATGTTGAAGTTGGAGATAATGTTTCAATTATTGATGGACCATTTAAAGGAATGTCTGGTAAAATTGAAAGTCAAGATAAAGAAAATGAAAAACTTACTGTTCTTATTGACTTATTTGGACAAGAAACTCCTGTTGAAGTTGATTTAATTCAAGTAACAAAAATGTAATATAAAAAATAAAAAGTGAAATATGTAATTTCACTTTTTTTATTCTTCAATAGTAATTAATTCTTCACTAACAATTGAAGAAGAATTTACTATAAATTTATAAGCATTTTTTCCTTCTTCAGCAATATTAGGATTTTTTATAATAAGTTCAACTTGATTTTTAGATTCTTCAAATTTTTCTATATTCATAGTTTCCATTTCATATATTTCATTAATTGTATTAGATGGCATTATAGTTGCAATAGTTTTTCCTATATGATCTGTTACTATCATTTGATTATCATTATTTAATACTAATAAATAGTTATTTGTTGTTTTTAATACTTTTAATCCGCTTTGTACATATTCAGATGTTTCAATATAATTTCCATCTAAATCATAAATATCATAATCCTCATCACCATTTTTAATAACTAAAGTATTATTTATAATATCTATATCAAGATTCAAAACATATTTTATATCATTTAAAGCTTCTCCTTTAGAATTAAATAGCATATAAACTGTTTTTCCTTGACGATTAATGTCTTCAATATAATAAACAACATCTAAATCTTTAACTGATTTAACATTCTTGTTTTTAACATCAATTATGAATGAGTTATTATTAATATTATAATATGAATAATAATACTCTTTTTTATCATAGGTTCCAAGTTTAACTAAATCTAGATTCGAATCAAATTCTATAGAATTATACTTTTTGGATAATTCTAGCATCATATTATCTTCTTCATATGAGAATATACCATATTTGTTATTTTTATAAAGGAGTAAAACTTTATCATACGCAGTAAATACATTTGATCCAACAAATCCATAGTCTAATGCAATTGTAAACATATCTTTACTAATTGAATAATAACTAATATCGAATCCTGAAATAGATGTTTCTATACAATGATTATCTACTAAATTACAATTTGTATTATCTTTATAGTCTTTTTTAAATAAAATACCAATAATACTTCCATCTTTATTAGATATTGGTTCATATTCATATTTAGAATAATCAAAATTATTTTCTTCTATTTTAACTATTTGTTTTGTTCTTAAGAGTACGTCATATATTAAAAGTTTATTATTATCAATTATTATAAAATTGTTTTTAAAATTGTTTTTAATTTCACATTCTTCATTTGAACATTTATATGTATCAATGAGTTCTAAGTTTTCATCATTTAGTGTTGTTTTACTACCAATATAAGACACTTCACTATCTAAAGTTTGTTTATATATAAACACTTTATCTTCATATTCTGGTGGAAAAGCAATAATACTGTTTATCATTTTATAGTAGTTATTTTTACTATCTTTAAATACTATATTTTTAATTTCTGCATATCCTGTTTTTTCAGTTATATCAACTACCTCATAATAGAATATTATATTATTATTTAAAGTATAAAATGGAGTAGATGATTTAAGTAAAAATGTGTTTTTATCATTTTCAAGTTTATATTCAGTTTCATTTTTAAAATTACTAAGTTTTAGATTATTACTACTATTTAAATCAAAATATAATTCACTAATATTTTCAGTAGTATTTATATTTAAATCACATTCAATAATTAATCCCTTTTTAAGAGAAAGTATTTTTTCATTATTTGCTGTTTTATTACATTGAAGTGATATCTGATTTTGTTTTAAAATAGTATATTCTAAATCATCACTTGGTCTTGTTATAGTGATTGCAGGTGTATTTTGTGTTGGTTTTTTATTTTTAAAAAATAATAAGTAACATACTAATGATATTATTAATAGTGATAGTATAATAATTAAAGCAATCAAAGCTTTATTAAGGTTTTTGTTATTCTGTTGTTCATCTTTTATTTCTTCAATTTTATTATTGATTTCTTCTTTTTTTATTTCTTTTATTTGATCATTTACTGTTTTTAAATCTTCTTTTTTTAAATCTAATGTTTGATTAATAGTTTCATCATTAGTATTTTCAAGATTTAGTTCACTATATTCTTTAGTTTCATCTTCCATAATATCACTTCCTATTATAATTATATTTTAACACAGCATGTAAAAGTAGTAAACAAAATTATATTGTTAAGAATTAATATAAATGGTATAATTTTATTTGAAGGAGATTATATTTTATGGAATTAAAAGGTAGTAAAACAGAAGCCAATTTAATGGCTGCATTTGCAGGAGAAAGTCAAGCAAGAAATAAATATACTTATTATGCATCAAAGGCTAAAAAGGAAGGCTATGAACAAATAGCTGCTATATTTGAAGAAACAGCAAATAATGAGAAAGAACATGCTAAATTGTGGTTTAAAGCATTACATGATGGGGATGTACCAGACACACTTACTAATTTAAAAGATGCAGCAAGTGGAGAAAATTTTGAATGGACTGATATGTATAAAGAATTTGCAAAAACTGCAAAAGAAGAAGGATTTAAAGAAATAGCTAAATTATTTGAAAGTGTTGGAGAAATTGAAAAACACCATGAAGAGAGATATTTAAAATTAGTTAGTAATATTGAAAACAACTTAGTATTTGAAAAAGGTGAAGAAAAAGTTTGGATTTGTAGAAATTGTGGACATGTTTATGTGGGTAAAAAAGCATTAAAAGTGTGTCCTGTTTGTAAGCATCCAGAAAGCTATATGGAAGTTAAAGCTGAGAATTATTTATAAAATGCATTTTTAATGCATTTTTTCTTGATTTTAGAGGCAGTTTATGGTAATATCAATTAGTCGATTTATATTTTATATATAAATTAGAAGTGGGAGATTATAGGATTATCGCGAACCACTCGCGAAAAAAAATTATCTAAAAATATAGGAGGTGTTTTTCGTGGCAAAGAATGTTGTAAAAAAGATTAAATTACAAATCCAAGCAGGAAAAGCTACACCAGCTCCACCAGTTGGAACTGTTTTAGGACCTGCAGGAATTAATCTACAAGAATTTTGTACTAAGTACAATGAAGCAACAAGAGAAAAAATGGGAGATATAGTACCTGTTGAAATTTCTATTTATGAAGATAGAACTTTCGATTTCGTTCTTAAAACTCCACCAACTGCTTCTTTAATATTAAAAGCAGCTGGAATTGAAAAGGGAAGCGCTAAAGGTGCTAACCATGTAGTAGCTACTTTAACAAAAGATGATATTAAGAAAATAGCAGAAATTAAAATGCCAGATTTAAATGCATATGATTTAGAAAGAGCAGTAAATATTGTTGCTGGAACTGCAAGAAATATGGGAATTGCTGTTAAAGGTCTTAATGATGCTGAATTATTAGAACAAGAAAAAGAGGCAGAAGCTGCTGAGGCTCAAGCTGCTAAATTAGAAGCTGAATTAGAAGCTGCTGAAGCAAGTGCTAAAGCAATGAGCGAAGGCGCAAGTGTTGAAGTAGAAACAACTCATCAAGATAAAGAAACTGAAGAAGAAACTGAAGAAAATACAAGCGAAGAATAATAAAAATTAATTATTAATCGTGAGAAATAAAAGATAATCCAAAAACCACATGAGGAGGTTAAGTTATGAAGAAACATAGTAAAATGTATGTGGAAGCAAGCGCTAATGTAGATAAGAATAAAGAATATGAAGTTAGCGAAGCGATCAAATTACTTAAAAGTCAAAAATCTAGAAAATTCAATGAAACAGTTGATCTTGCATTAAGATTGAATATTGATGCTAAGAAAACAGATATGAATGTTAGAGGAAGTTTCGTTTTACCAAATGGAACTGGAAAGACTAAAAAAGTATTAGTTGTTACTAAAACTAAAGCTGCTGAAGCAAAAGATGCAGAATATGTTGGAGCAGAAGATATGTTAGAGAAAATCGAAAAAGAAAATTGGTTTGATTTTGACACTATCGTAGCTACTCCTGAAATGATGCCTGCATTAGGAAAACTTGGAAAAGTTTTAGGTCCTAAAGGATTAATGCCAAACCCAAAACTTGGAACAGTTACTACTAATGTTCAAGAAGCTATTAGTAACATCAAAAAAGGTATGGTTGAATATAAAAACGATTCTTATGGAAACTTACATGTTTCAATAGGTAAATTATCATTCAAAGAAAATGAACTTGAAGAAAATTTACGTGCTATCATTGCAGAAATCGTTAAAAATAAACCAAATGGTGTTAAAGGTGCATTTATAAAGAGTGTAAGTTTATCATCAACTATGGGTCCTGGAATTAAACTTGATAAAGTTTCTCTAGGATTATAATAAAACATAATAAAAATAATAGATTTTAAAATCTATTATTTTTTTATTTGTGATGAGGTTCATCTAATGGTTTTAATAATAGTGCAGTACATATTAATCCAGAAATACCAACTAATATATAAACTATATTTGTAATAATTGAGTCTATTCCAAAAATTAATGTAACTAAATTAACATTAAATAATCCAATTAGTCCCCAGTTAACTGCACCAATTATAGTTATTACTAGTGCTGTTTTATATAATATATTCATATATTCCTCCTTGCTTTATTAATATTTTGTGCTAATTATTAAGAAATATTCATACTTTAACTATTAAACAATATAATTTATTAGTGAAGGGGGAATTAATATTAAAAAAATATTATTAATTATTACGTGTTTACTATTAATGGGATGTTCAAAAACTGATTCTAAAACAATAATTAACAAATTCAAAAATGTAGTTGAAAACGAAAACTATTATACATTAACAGGTCAAATGGATATAGTAAGTAATGAAGAAATGTATAATTATGAAGTAAATGTAAATTATTTAAAACCAGATTATTATAGAGTGTCATTAAAAAATGTTCAAAGTAATAATGAACAAATAATATTAAAAAATAAAAATGGTACTTATGTTGTTACTCCAAGTTTAAATAAAAGTTTTAAATTTCAAAGTGAATGGCCATATAATAGTAGTCAAATATATATATTATCATCATTGTTAAAAGATCTTCAAAGTGATGATAATGTACTATATGAAGAAGATAACCAAAAGTATATTTTATCATCTACAGTTAATTATCCTAATAATACAAATTTATTAAGTCAAAAAATAGTATTCAATGATAATTATCTTCCAGAAAAAATATCAGTATATGATAAAAATGGAAATGAGTGTATTACTCTAAAAATATCAAAAATTGATTTTAAGAGTAAATTAGATGAGAAAACTTTTGAAGTAGAAAATATTTCTATAAATGAGAATGTTGATGATAAAGCAAAAATTGATGATGTATTTTATCCAATGTATTTACCTATGGGTACTAAATTTAAAAATGAAGAAACTATAAAAACAGATGAAGCAGAAAGGGTAATATTAACTTTTAGTGGAGATAAATCATTCATATTGATAGAGGAAGCTTCTTTAATTCCAAAGGAACTTGAAGTAACAACTACATCGGGTGAACTAGTATTTTATGAGAATATTTTGGGTTCTTTGAATGAATCATCTCTAAATTGGTCAATGGATGGAAGAGACTATTATTTAATAGCAAATAATATGACGAATGATGAAATGTTAAAAGTGGCTTCTTCAATATCTGTTGTGGCATTAACAAAATAAGCATTAAAAAAATAATGCTTTTTTTTTGTGTTTATGATATTATTTTATTAAGATAAAGAGGAGTAAATTATGAAGACGGGTATTAGATATATTATATTAGTTTTGTTATTTATTGCTTTAGTTATAAGTGTTACTGTATCAACACTTTATATCAAATATGAAATAAAAGGAGATTTTGTTTTTACAAAAAACTATTCCTTAATAAAGTATTCTAATATTATTATGGATGACGATATTATAGTAAAGTTGGATGAAATAAATAATTCTATATACGTAAATATTCCTTCTTTAAAGAAAGAAACAAATATCAGTGTTGATGTTAATAATATTGGAAATGAAGATATAGTAATTAGTAATTATCAGATACTAAATGTTGATACATCTTTAAATAAAGATAATGTTATAATTACAACATCTTTAAAACAAGATGAGGTAATTAAAGGTGGTTCATCAAAAAAACTATTAATAAAGATTACTAACAATAATAAAAATGATGGACACTATAATTTTAGTATTAATACTATTTATAAAGAAAGTTAATCTTTTAAAAAAAATAATTATTTGATATAATAAAATATAGATTATAGGAGGATACATGAAAGAAATAATTTCAAGTTTAGATGTTGGATCATCTACAGTAAAATTAGTTGTAGGCGAAGTATATAAAGATGAAGTAAATGTTCTTTTTGTATCTGAGGTAAAATCTAAGGGGATAAAAAAAGGAATAATAGTTAATCCTGAAGAAACAATTATTTCTTTAAAGGAATTATTTAGAAGAGCTGAAGAGACACTTGGAATTTCAGTAAATAAAATAATTCTTATTGTTCCATCTTATTATGCAGAGTTTTTAGTTACAGAAGGAAATGTAAAAATACAAAATGAAGAAGGAATTGTAACTAATGATGATGTCATTAGTTCTATGCAAGCTTGCATATATAGTAAAGTTCCAAGTAATAAAGAATTTATTTCTATTACTCCAATTGAATTTAAAATAAATAATGAAAAGAAAACAGTTTCTCCAAAGGGAATGAAAGCTAAAAGTTTATCTTGTAAGGGAATTTTAAGTATTGCACCAAAGAAAAATATATATACTGCAATTTCATTACTTGAAAATATTGGTGTTTCAGTAGTAGATATAAATTTTGGAAGTGTATCAGATTATTGTGAGTTTAAAACCAAAGAAATGAATTTAAAAAATACTGCAGTTATCAATATTGGAGAAGAAAAAACAGAAGTTAGTATTTTTAAAAAAGGAATACTAATTGATACAGAAAATATAGAATTAGGTGGAAAAAATATTGATAGGGACATATGTTATATATATAATATAAGTAGATCAAGAGCAAAGGAATTAAAGGAAAAATTTGCACTTGCACATAAAAGAAATGCATCTACTTCTTGGAGTGAAGATGTTATTAATAATGAAAATGAAACTATTAAAATTAATCAATATGAATTAAGTGAAATAATATATTCAAGGATAAAAGAAATACTTGAACTAGCAAAAAAACAAATAAATATCTTAACAAAGCTAGAAATAAGTTATATAATAGTTACTGGAGGAAGTAGCGAGGCAAATGATTTTGGTTTAGTTACTTCTGAAGTATTTGGTGAAAATGCAAAAGTATATAAAGTAAAAGAGATTGGATGTAGACATAATAAGTATTCTAGTGTACTTGGATCAATCAAATACTATCATGAAAAACTAGCATATAGAGAAAAGCTTGCTTACACTGTAACAGAGAAAGAACAAATTGAATTAATAAATAGTAAAAAAACTAGTAGTACTAGTGTACTCGGAAAAATATATGGATATTTTTTTAATAATTAAGGAGTGAGTATATGAATAATAAGTTAGAAATGGATCAAATTGCTGATATCAAAGTAATTGGTATTGGTGGTGGCGGTTGTAATGCTGTTAATAGAATGATAGATTCAGGTCTTAGAGGAGTGGAATTTATTGTTGCCAATACTGATCAACAAGTTTTAAATGTTTCTCGTGCAGAGCATAAGATTCAACTTGGAAAAACAATAACAAAAGGAAGAGGAGCTGGAACTAGACCAGAAGTTGGTAAAGAAGCTGCTTTAGAAAACAAGGATGAAATCGAGGATGCATTAAGAGGAGCAGATATGGTATTTATCACTTGTGGACTTGGTGGTGGTACAGGTACTGGAGCTGCTCCAGTAGTTGCAGAAATTGCTCAAAACCTTGGTTGCTTAACAGTTGCTATAGTTACTAAGCCATTTAAATTCGAAGGAAAGAAAAGAATGGATTATGCTTTAGTTGGTTTAGATGAACTAAGAAAGCATGTTGATACAATAGTAGTTATTCCAAATGATAGATTAAGAGATATTATTGATAAATCTACACCACTTAATGCTGCATTCCAAGAAGTTGATAATGTATTAAGATTAGGTGTTCAATCAATATCAGATTTAATTAGTGTTCCAGGACTTGTTAACTTAGACTTTGCTGATGTAAGAACAATTATGGAAGCAAAGGGAGATGCTTTAATTGGTATTGGAGTAGGATTTGGAGATAATAGAGCTGTTGAAGCTGCTAAACAAGCTGTAAATAGTCCACTTTTAGAACAAACTATTAATGGTGCTACAGATTGTATTGTTAATATTACCGGTGGAAACTCTATGACATTATTTGAAGCAGAAGATGCAGTTGAAGTTGTTAGAGCTGTTGCTAATACAGATGTTAACATTATATTTGGTGCTGTAATTAATGAAGCTTTAACTGATGAAATAGTCGTTACAGTAATTGCTACAGGATTTGAAGATTCAACTGAACCACTATATCGTTCAATTGAAGGAGAGACAAGAGAGGCAAAAACACTTCATCCAGAAACTGAAGATGAAGATGAGGATGAAGAATTAGAACTTCCTTCATTCCTAAGAAATAGAGATTTTTAAGAGTTAGAAATAACTCTTTTATTTTACGAAAAGTTTACAATTTTAATTGATTTATTTTATGAGTATAATTATAATGATTATTAGAGTAGTAGGCGAAAGAAAGGGCTTACTATATATAGGAGGGTTATATGAAAGAAGGCAAGAAGAAGACTACTGCTAGAAAGAAAGTATCTTCATCTTCAGCTTCTAAAAGGGTAGTTCCAAAAAATCAAACACCTAAGATGCCTGAACATAGGAATGAACCACCAAAAGTCAAAAAAATTGATGTTGAAGAAATCAATAAAGATTTTGATGATGGAGAGTCTGAAGACAAGAGATTAATTGTATTTATAGCAATAGCAATCTTAGTCATTGTTGGAACTATTATTGGTCTTCTAGTTGGATGTGAAAAGAAAGAAAATAACACACCTGAACCAGAAAAACCTAATACTGATGTTGTCGTTCCGGAAAAGCCGGATGAAAAGGGTGATGAAGAAGATGGCGTTAAAACTAAAGAAGTTATTCGTAAAGTAACTGCTGTCTATACTTCAAATAAAAAATCCAATAGTGGCAAAAAAGATGATGGAAAAAAGGATGATAAAGAAGATAAAGTTACATATAGTGTAACATTCTATTTAGGGGAAGAAAGCGAAACTGTAAAAGTAGAAAGTGGCAAAACAACTTCAGGTTATGTGCCAACAGGATATAGTGCTTGTACATATTATAAAGATTCAAATTTAGAAGAAGAATTTGATATTACAGCACCTATTACTGAAAATGTTAATGTTTATATGGATTGTGGTGAACCAATTGAATATGATGTTGTTTATGAATCAGTTATAGATGGTGTAATTATTACAACAACAAATCCAGCAACTTATACTGTAAAAGATGATGGAACATTAACTGATAATAATCCTGTTATAACTTTAAGTGAACCAATTTTAAGTGCACGTAAAAATATGATATCTGATGAAGAAGAAAAACCATTATATTTTGATGGATGGTTTAAAGATAAAGCCTTAACTAAATCTATTAGTGCTTTAACTAAAGAATTATTAGAAGATTTGGATCTTGCACATAAAAAAGGAACAATTCACATTTATGCAAAATTAACTGAAGAGAAACCTGAAGAAACGCCAGATGATCCAACATCAGGTGATGAACCAGGAGACACACCAAGTGATCCTGAAGCAGGAGATACACCAAGTGATCCTGAAGCAGGAGATACACCAAGTGATCCAG
>CAMKMS010000011.1 GCA_946413985.1 uncultured Mycoplasmatota bacterium | reverse complement strand
GCACTACTTGGATTTGTTCCTCCATTTAAATTATATGTAATATTGTAATTTATAATTGTCCATTTTGCATAGAACGTTTTATTTCCAGTTGTTCCAGAATCAATATTTGTTACTTTATTTGTAAATGTACTTTCTGTATACCAGCCATTAAATGTATATCCTGTTTTTGTTGGTGTTGGTAATGTAATAGTCTCACTTACATTATAAGTTGTTGGTGCACTACTTGGATTAGTTCCTCCATTTAAATTATAAGTAATTGCATATGTAATTATTTCCCACTTAGCATAAAAAGTTATATCTCCAGAACTCTTTCTTGGTATTGTAGTAACTAGATTAGTAAATGTACTTTCTGTATACCAACCTTTAAATGTATACCCTATTTTAGTTGGAGTTGGTAAAATTATTTCATCACTCTTAATATAAGTGGCAGGTGCATCATCTGGATTTACTCCACCATACAAATTATATGTAATATTATAAACAACTATCGCTTCCCATTGTGCATATAAAGTTATATCGCCTATATGTCCAGGTGTAATATTAGTTATTTCATTTTCAAATTCTTGATCTGTATACCATCCTAAAAATACATTGCCATCTTTTGTAGGATTTATCAAATTAAAATTATCATTAACTGTATAAGTGATTTTTACACCATCTGGATTTACTCCACCATTTAATACATAATTAATATTGTAATTTATTATTTCCCATTTTGCATAAACAGTCTTATTTCCAGTATCTGTGCTTCCAATACTATTAATTCTATTAGTAAAGTTTTGATCTAAATACCATCCTTTAAAAGAGTATCCTTTTTTTGTTGGTAATGGTAAATCAAATTCATCACCAATTTTATATGTACTGATTGCATCATCTGGATTTACTCCACCATTTAAAACATAAGTTATTCTATATGCGTCAAATTTCCATTTTGCATAAAAAGTTTTATTTCCTTTTGTTCCTTCTTCAATTCTAGTTACTCTATTAGTAAAATCTTCATCACTATACCATCCTAAAAATTTATATCCATCTCTTGTTGGTGTTTTTAAAGTAAAACTATCATCTAATGTATAAACTGTTGGTGCATCTTCTGGATTAACTCCTCCATTTAAAACATATGTTATTGTATATTCTTTTCTCTTCCAAATGGCAAATAGTTTTATTATTTTTCCATTAGAAGCAGTTAAATTCTTAATTTCTTGTTTATTTACATAACTCTTTCCTGTTGCATCTTTTTTAGTATTCCATCCACCAAATACATATCCTTTTTTTTTAAATCCATTTGCATTTAATACGTATGTTTTATTATATTTTAATCCAATTTGATCTTCAGTACTTCCACTTGTATTTCCATTTCCATAGTAATAAATTGAATATTTTATTGGTGTCCATCTTGCATATAATGTTTTATTTCCAGTTGTTCCTTTATAAACGTACTCTATTTTATTTTTATATTTACTATCTGTATACCATCCTAAGAATCTATAACCTTTCTTAGTTGGATTATTTAATTCAAATGTTGAAGTAGTAACATAATAGTATTCCTTATTTGCTTCACTAATTGTTCCACCATTTAATTCATAATTTATAGTGTATTTTATTTTTTTCCAATGAGCATATAAAGTGTGGGGTTTTGTATTAGTTACCATTGTAGTTTTTACAATTTGATCTCCACCACTTTTTTGAGTAAACCATCCTAAAAATTCAAATCCTTTTCTAGTGGGTGTCAAAAGAGAACCATAAATAGTTTTAGGATATACTGTTTTTGTATCTGACTTAACACTTCCGCCGACAGGATCATATGTTATTTTATATCCTTTGCTCCATACTGCATATAAAGTTATATTTCTTGTTAATTCTATTTCTCCAGAAGGATAATATAAAACTTCAGTAGAATTCTTACTAGTAGTCCATCCTAAAAACTTATAACCACTTCTTGTTGGCTTTATACTTGATAATGTGTGTGTTACACAAGTTGGTGAAGAAGCACCTGTACCACCATTTGCATTATATGTGACTTTATAACTTCCTTCTTCACAAGCAGCATATATTCTTGGTACAAATATAACTATCATTAACAAAAATAAAAATACTATTCTTTTTTTCATATTACCACTACTCTCTCAATTATAATTATATCAAATTTGACCAAATAAAAAAAGCATTTTAATTGCTTTTTAATATTGGATTCCCCATACAACTTTATGTTTAGCTTTTTTGTTACATACTACACATTTTTCTTCTTCATAATCTTCTGATTCAATAATGCATCTTGATTTTGTTCCTTTTATTTCTTTCATTTTTAATTCACATTCTTCATTTCCACACCAATATGCATTAACAAAACCAGGATGATTTTCCATTATTTCTTTTACTTCATCTAGATTTTTTGCGTTATATGTTTTTTCATTAAGATTATTTAATGCTTTATTATACATATCTTCTTGCATTTTATCTAATTGTTGCATAACAGCATTAATTACATCATTAAGATTTATTGTTTGTTTTTCTAAATTATCACGTCTTACTAATGTAATTTCATTTCTTTCTAAATCCCTTAGACCAACTTCTATTCTAATTGGAATACCATTAACTTCAGCTTCAGCAAATTTATATCCTGCACTCTTATCACTATAATCTATGTATGAAATAATACCTTTTGATTCAAGTGATTCGCTAATATGTTCACAAATACTAATTAATTTTTCATCATTTTTAACTGGTATTATTACTACTTGCTTTGGAGCTATTTTAGGAGGTAATACAAGTCCCCTATCATCTGAATGAGCCATAATCAATGCACCTATCATTCTAGTTGATGAGCCCCAAGATGTTTGATAAGCATAATCAAATTCATTATCCTTATTAACAAATTTTATATTATATGCACGAGAAAACTTTTGACCAAAATAATGACTTGTTGCAGATTGAAGACTAACTCCATTTTGCATTAATGCTTCAATTGTTAAAGTATACTCTGCTCCAGCAAATTTTTCTTTTTCAGTTTTTTTACCAGTTATTACAGGAATTGCTAAATATTTTTCAAAGAATTCTTTATATGTATCTAACATTCTATGTGTTTCTGCTTCTGCTTCTTCACTTGTTGAATGAGCTGTATGACCTTCTTGCCATAAAAACTCACGACTTCTAAGAAAAGGCCTTGTTTCTTTCTCCCATCTAATTACATTACACCATTGATTATATAATTTTGGTAAATCTCTATATGTTTTAACATTTTTACTATAATAATCACTAAATAGTGTTTCACTTGTAGGACGAAAAGCGTATCTTTCTTCTAATGTGTTTTTACCTCCCTCAGTAATCCAAGCACATTCAGGGGCAAAACCATTTATTAATTCGCCTTCCTTTTTAAGCAAATTTTCAGGTATTAAAACAGGCATATATACATTTTGATGTCCACTTTTCTTAAACATTGAATCAAGAATACTTTGCATACGTTCCCATATAGCATATCCATTTGGTTCTAAAACTGTACAGCCCTTAACACTAGAATAACTTGATAATTTTGCAGCACTAACAACATCAGTATACCATTTAGCAAAATCTTCGCTTCTTAACGTAATTTCATCATTTTTCATATCTTTCCTCCAAATAAAAAGGATAGTACAAGGAGTCAAATAGACGGTACCATCCTTAAATTATCTCTTTTTATATAACGGTATTATCCGGATGATTATTAATCATCTGTATTAAGAAGGTAGGAATTAATAAAATTTATACTTGTTTCCACCAGCCACAAGTTCTCTATAATAAAATACTCATTAATATTCCTTCAACATTTACATAAAGATTTTAACAAAATTAATTATTAAAGTCAAATAAAAAAGGTTATAATAATAACCTATTTTTTACTTTCTTTTTTATTTAATGATGCTTCTAAATCTTTAACAACTTTTAATGCTTGACGTCTTACATCATCTGTTGCTTTTTCAACAACAGGTGTTCCCTTTTCAATAGCATATTTGTAAAGTTCTTCAGCTTTTTCCTTAATTTGATTAGCTTTTTTAACAGCAATTTCTTTTACTTTTTCTTTATCTAAATCAGATAATTGTGCTTGTAATTCTTGAACCTTATAAAGAATTTGATCTTTTACTTCTTCAACATCAATTTCCTTTGCCTTTTTTACTAATTCCTCTAACTTTTTTGCAAGTATTTTTCTAGTATTTTCTCCCTTATCAGGTGCAAATAGAATTCCAAGTCCAGCGCCTACAGCTAATCCTCCTAAAAATTTTGCTAATCCACCTTTTCTCATAACTACTCTTCCTCCTCTTCCTCATAGTTATCTTTTTTTCTATCTTTGAATAATCTTTTTATTCCGCCACTTACAAATCCTATAACAGAATCTCCAATTAACGACATTTTATTATTAAAAGAATCAATAATTTCAAATACTCTATCTAATGTTTTAACTTTAGAATTTACATCATCAACTAAAGCATCTACCTTATTAAGAGTTCCTATTAATTTAATTCCTATAACAATTGCTACTGCTATTAGTATAATCAATAATACATAAATTATGATTTGTAATACTTCCATTTTTATTCCTCCTTATCATACATTGAATCAATTAAATTAAATAAATCATGTTCAAGTGTACTATCTGCTAATGTTTTATTAGATAATTCTTCTTCGGCTTCATCTTCATCATCAAAATTATCTATCTTAACATTATTTTCTGCTTCTTCTATTGACATATTCTTATCTAATTCATCTGTTGCTTCATCAATTTTGTCAATTAAATCTTCGATTTTTGCAGTTCTGGAATCTAAAGTACTATCTTCCTCTTTATCCAATGCATCTTTAATATCTTTTGTAGAAACTTTATTTAAAGTATCTTCAAGTTCATCTTCTAAAGTACCATAAGCTTTTCTTCTTACATTATCATATTCTGTTATTGATGAAGAAAATGCTTCATTACCAATAGTTTTTTCCTTTATTTCATCTTTTTTATAATCCTTATCTAGAACTCCCCAAATAGGTGAAATAACTGGAGTTGGTTTAAATACCTTAGGTGTATCATCTCTTGCAGGTTCAGTGCTTCTCACTACTCTTGAAGTATCATCTAACACATTTTTTCTTGGTGGTAATTTTTCTTCTTCATCATTATCCCAATCTACAAAATTAAATGATCTTTCACTTCTAAATAAATCTCTATCACTTAATGGTTCTTCTTTAGTTTCTTCTTTTTTCTCTTCCTTTTCTTCTTCAACAGGATCCATTTCAATAGTTTTAAATTTTAATTCTTCTACTTTAGGAGCATCGTCATTAGAAGATGTTTCCTTTTTAACAATTTTGCTTACTTTATCTAACTCTTGTGTTTCATCTTCTACTACTACTTCATCGTAAAAAATACTTTTTAACTTATTAAAAACGCCCATAAGCGCACCTCTTTCTGCAAACTTTAATCGCTCTTTTCAGACTCTTCAATATATTGTAAAATATTTCTTGAATCATCTTTCTCTTTAGGTTCAGGTATTTTATATACAGTCTCACTAGATTCTAAATCATTATCATTGATATACTTTTCAATAACTAAATCATTATATCTTATTGACTTTAGAATCGTTATACTTCTTGATACAGCATAACGAAGCTCACTCTCTTCTACCTCTACTTCTATTATAGCATAATTATAACACAACTCAACAAAAAAGTTGTCATTATTTTTTCTTATTTTTAAGTATCCAGTCTTATTATCATGTTCAAATGAATAATATTTATAATCAGTTATATCTCTTTCAGCAGTATCTTCTGTTTTATAATAATATCTAACTATGTCTATATTTAAGTAATAAATGTTGTTGTGAGATAATAATTCTTGATTAAAATCAGAATTCTTCTTAATAGTAAACCCTGCAGGAAGATAATATCTATATCCTTTATTATTAGTATTATGCATATTATTTTCTTCATTTATTGATAAATCAACTATTTCTTCTAAAGTTAATTTATCAATATTATTACTACATCCTACTAATAAAAATAAACAAACAATAATTAATATTTTTTTTAGCATATTTTTTACTCCAATACTATAAGAATTATAGCAAAATATTTATTTTTTCTCAACATATATATAATTAATATTTTTACCTAAAGAAATAAACTTATCTTCATATTCAGTGGTATATTTATCTATATATGATGTGTCTTTTTTTATAATTTTATAACCATTTTCACTAAAAGACATAAGTGAATACTCAAATAAATCATCGTTATCTGTTTTCATTTGTATTCTTTTAACATCTATAAAAATATTATCATATTTACTTAAAAACAATGGAGAAGATAGTCTTCTTTTAGTATGTCTTTTTTTAGGCCATGGATCAGAAAAATTTAAATAGATTTTATCAATCTCCTTATCAAATACATTTTCTATATTTGATGCATCCATACAAATTAGTTTTAAATTGTTTATATTAATACCATCTAATTTTTTAACAGCGCTAACTAAAGGACTATCATATTTTTCAATACCAATATAATTAATATTAGGATTATCAATAGCTAAACTGATAATGAATTTTCCTTTTCCTGTGCCAATTTCAATATAAATTGGGTTTTCATTACCAAACATTTTATTCCACTTTCCCTTATAATTATTTGCCTCTTTCACTAAATAAGGTGAACTTGCTATTATTGTTTCTGCATTTTTTATATGTTTTAACCTCATACATTTCGCCTCGTAAATATTATACACTAATATTATATGTTTGTCATATAATAAATTAGGTGATTAATATGAAAAATAGAAACATGTTTTATCAAAATATTCAAGAAGGATATAATAATCCTGGTATGTTTATACCACCTCAAGGATATAATATGAATACTCAATATCAATCATATGGACCAAATGTTATACCACAAGAAAATTCAAATAACGAATATGAAGAAAGAATTAATAGACTTGAAAAACAAGTTAGAAATCTTGATTCGAGACTTCAAAAAATTGAAATGTCTAAAGAAGATACTTCAAATGATAATTTTTATATGATTTAATTAATAAAAAAGATTGCTAATGCAATCTCTTTTTTATTTTTCACCTAATATATCAAATTCATATACTTTTGAATAATTACTATAATAATAATTAGAACCTTCTTTTCTGTAAGCCCTTATCTTAATATAATAACTATCATCACCTAGCTTTTTATCGTAACTTGTGTTTTTAGTTTTAACTAAAGTACTATACTCTTCTCCATCAGTTGAATATAGTATTTGATATCCTGTAGCACCGCTAACACTATTAATATCAATTGTTACATAAGAACCACTAGTACTTACTTCGAATTTTGGTACTGCTAATTTATTTGTTGTAACACTTTTTATAGCACTAAAATCACTATCATTTACGTCATTATTAATTTTTACTTTATAATAATATGTACTATTAAATGATACATCTTTATCTTTAAATACAATATTATTTCCAGTAGCTTTTACTGTCTTGATTTTAGTATAAGTTCCATTTTTAGATGTAGATTTATAAATATAATACTTTGTAGCTGTTTCAACATTATTGATTTTTATTGTATTAACTTTATATGCAGTATTCTTAATAGTATATTTAATAGTATCATCTAATCTTAATCCAACTACTCCATCTGAATATTTACCATAAACACCTGCTCTATAAGTTCTAACTTTATAAATATAAGTAACACCTTCTTTTGCAGTAGTATTTATAAAATCATTATCATAAGCAAATCCCATATATTCACAGTCTTTACCATCTTCATTACATCTATAAACATAATATCTTTGAGCACCACTTACATTTTTCCATTCAATAAGTATATTTCTGTATCTATCTGTAGAAACTGTAATCTTTGCTTTACCTAAAGCAGTCTTGATTGCAACTAAATCAGAGAATTTTCCATAAATAGTAGAGCCATCCTCTTTTTTGTATGATCTTACTTTATAATAATATTTTTTATTAAATGTTAAATCTTTATCAGTATAAGATAATTTAGTTGTTGTAGTTAATTTTGTACAAGAAGCGCCTTTGCTATTACATTTATATACTTGATATCCGGTAGAGCCATCAACATTACTCCATTTAAGTTTAACTGAATTATATGTTGATGTTGCAGTTAATTCTGGTGTTTTGAATGTAATAACCCATTCAAGTTCAACATCATTAACTGAACCATCAGCCCATTCATAATTATCTTTATCAATAAGTGATACCTTAGCTACATATTTACCAACTGGTGATCCTAGTGTAATACCACCCAATTTCATTAAGTTTTCATCTAATCCATTTATTTCTGGTGATATTTCTTCTCCAGTATAAGCATAATTCTTAGTTTTTAATGTAGGTTTTGCTAATTTTGCTTTTAATATTTGCCATCCTAAAGTAACATCTGTAACTTTTCCATCATTCCATTCATAATTATCAGTATCTTTTAATGCAAATACTAATTGATAATCACCTGCATTTGTTGCAGAAGTTTTACCAGTCATTGTCACTAATGTATTATCATAATCATTTAATTCTAGAATATGTTCTTCACCATCATATGTGAAAATTGCCTCTTCTATTGAAGGTTTTATAACTTTTACTTTATTAATACTCCAATTAAGAGAAACACTTGCAACTCCACCATCTGACCACTCATAATTATTTACATCTTTTAGTTCATAAACCATTGTATAAGTTCCTACTAAAGTTGCCTTTTCTTCACCACTTACACTCATAGTAAGACTATCATATCCATTTACTTCTGGTGTTATTTCATTACCACTATATGCATAACTTGTTGTTGTTAATGTTGGTTTTACTAGACTAGCTTTTTTAATACTCCAATTAAGAGTAACATTATTAACTCCACCATCTACCCACTCATAATTATCAACATCTTTTAATTCATAAACTATAGAATAAGATCCAACTACAGTTGCTTTTTCTTCACCAGATGCATTCATTATCTCAGCATCAAATCCACTAACTTCTGGTGTTATTTCACTGCCGCTATATGTGAAGCTTGTTGTTGTTAATGTTGGTTTAGCAATAACTGCTTTAATTATATTCCAATCTAATGCAACATCAGATATTCTTCCATTTTCCCATTCATAATTTTTATTATCTTTTAATGAGAAAATTATTTCATACTCACCAACTGCTGTTTTTTCTACATCACCTTCTACAACAATTAAACTACTATCATATCCATTTACTTCTGGTGATATAGCTTTTCCAGTATATGCATAATTAACTTTTGTTAATGTTGGTTTTGGAAGTTTTGCTTTTACAATTGTCCATCCATATTCTATATCAGCTACTTTTCCATCAGCCCACTCATAATTATTTACATCTTTAAGGCCAATTACTATTTCATAATTGCCAGTAATAAGGCCATTTGTATCTCCTGACATTATCATTAAATCAGGATCATATCCCATAAATTCCGGTGTGATTTCTTCACCAGTATAACTATATGAAGTTAAAGAAAGTTCTGGTATTGAAACTTTAGCTTTTGTAATCTCCCAACTATATTGGACATCATCTACTTTTCCATCAGCCCATTCATAATTATCAGTATCAACAAGACCAATTACTATTTCATATTCTCCTATAAGCTTAGCATTTGTATCCCCAGACATATCCATTAAATCTGGATTATATCCAATAAATTCTGGTGTAATATCTTTACCAGTATAACCAAATGATGTATTAGAAAGCTCTGGTTTTTCTATTTTTGCTTTTTCTATTTCCCAATTTAATACTACATCATTTGTTGAGCCATCATCCCACGTATAGTTATCAGTATCCTTTAATGAATAAACTATTTCATTTTGACCAACTAATGATGCTTCTACATCACCTTCTACATTCATTAATTCTTCAATATATCCAGTTACTTCTGGAACAATTGACTCTCCAGTATATGTATATTTTGTCTTACTTAAAGTTGGTTTACTAATACCATTTTTTACAACTTCAACATCATATGTTTTTTTATCATTACCATATCTTACTGTAATTAGTGCTGTTCCTGGAGTATGTGCTGTAATAATACCTTTACTTACAGTAGCAATTCCAGAATTACTAGATGTCCAAGTACCATCTTCCATAAAACCAGTTGATAATGCTGTATCATAAGTTTTACCAATTGGCAATTCTATTGAAACTGGAGGAATTACAAGTAAATCATTTACCCCATCTTCATTATAATCTTTATCAATTGAAGTTAAACCATATTTATAATCTGGTTCTATATTTACATCAGTAAAAACTCCACCTGTAATACTAGTAGTACCAACATCACTCCATGATGGTCTAGTAACACTTTCTGATTCTTTTGGATTAACAAAAGCTACTGATGAATTAAAAATTCCATCTTTAATTGTTACCTTGGCAGCTTTTACTTTCCCAGTCATAAATTCAATAATATATTCACCATTGAATGTTCCCCCTGTAATATTTAGAATTCCTTTATCAATATTATTTGCATATGATCCATCAAATAAAGTAGTTTTATCATTTCCTGTTGGGACTTCAAATGTTCCACCAGTGATAGTTGCTACATTCCAATTCATTACAGCAACCTGAATATTATTTACAAAATGACCATCATGAATAGTCAAAATACCTGCATCAACATTTTTAATAGTGTTTCCACCACCATCAAAAAGTCCACCATTTATTATTAATGTTGGCTCAGCCATTCCAGTATTAACAACATATCCTAGTCTTTCATTTCTACTTTCATAATCATAATACCCATTATCTATTAAAGAAGCAGAATTATCATAATTAACTTGTAAAACAGTAGCTTCTTCGTTAATAGACATAACACCATGATTTAATATTGCACAATAATGTGTAACAGAGTCATCAGCTTTTAATGTTCCACCATTTAAAATTACTGAGCCATTATTAAATAATGCTGCATAATTACTTTTTGTTGATGTTATAACTCCTTCTCCTTCTATTGTTAATTTTGCACCATTTTCTACATAAATTGCATCCATATCAGCACAAGTAATATTATGTCCATTTAAATTTAAAGTAATATCACTTTCCCTTTTTACTAAATAGCATTCTGTAGAATCATCTTCTAAAGTTAAATCTTCTGTTAATTCTAATGCAAAAATGCTTGGTACAAATAGCATAAATGCAACTAGAATTAAAAGTTTTTTAAAGATTTTATTCATAAAATCCTCCTCCTATTATATATATTATACAATGTAAAGCACATTAAGTTAAGGGTTGTAATTTTATATTTTTTATGATATAATACAAAAACGTAATGTTGAAAAAGTCAAAATTACATGTTTTCACTCGAAAAAAATCAAATATTTATTTGATTTACCTTGGATTAAGTTTACACTTAATCTTTTTTTATTTATTAATTGTTTTTGATTTATACAAAATTTGTATGTATAATAATAGTGTGATGAAATATGAAAAAAATTAAATTTGTCTTTAGAAAGATTAGAGGTTTTCAATATAAAAATTTCTTCTCTATTATTAATGAAATTCATAAAAAAACCAAAAAAAGCAGAATTTTTATATTTTTCGATATAATCAGAACTGTAATAAAATATGGTAATGGTTATATGGATTATTTTGAATTTGAGTTTTATTTATTAAATGATGAAGAAAGAAAAACATATATAACAGCTTATATAAATAATAATATCGTTAAAAAATATAATGATAAAGAAGAAATGGAAAAATTTGATGATAAGATTATTTTTAATAATATGTATAAACAATATTTAAAAAGAGATTACATTGATTTAAATACATCTTCAGTTAATGAATTTAAAAATTTCCTAAAAAAGCACAATAAAATAATTTGTAAAATTCCTAATGGAACTGGTGGTAAAGGAATACAAGTTATTTCTATTGATAATAATACTAATATAGATGAATTATATAATAACCTTAAAAATGATAATTTAATTCTTGTTGAAGAATATTTAATTCAACATAAAGAAATGAACAAATTATATGATAAGAGTGTAAATACATTAAGAATTATCACATTTTTAGATGATAATGGAGTACATATATTAAAAACAATTTTAAAAATTGGAAATGGTGGTCATGTAGATAATTTTAGTAGTGGTGGAATGTATACATTTGTTGATGATGATGGTGTTGTTTTCGTACCAGCCATTGATGAAAAAGGAAATATATTTGAAAATCACCCAATTAGTAAAACTAAAATAGTTGGATTTAAAATACCTATGTTTAAAGAAGTAAAAGAATTAATACAAGAAGTTGGTAAAGTTAATAATAAAGTAAGATACATTGGTTGGGATATTGCAATTAGTCAAAATGGTCCTGTATTAATTGAAGGTAATCCATTTAGTGGTATATTCCAAGTCAAACCTAGTATTAGTGGTATAAAAACAGGAGATCTTCCAAATTTCAAAAAATATATGGATATTTAGGAGTTATAATGAAAAAAAACAGTTTTTTAGAAGGAACATTTATTGCAACATTAGCCATAATAATAGTTAAAGTAATGGGAGCATTATATGGTATTCCATTTTATAAAATCATTGGAGAAGATGGTGGAACACTATATAGTTATGCATACAATGTTTATAATTTATTTTTAAATATTTGTACTGCTGGTATTCCGCTTGCAATAAGTAAAATGGTTAGTGAATACAATGCTCTTGAGATGTTCAAAACAAAAGAAAAATGTTATTCGCTTGCTAAAAAAGTAATGTTTATGGTATCAATTATTACATTTTTCTTAATGTTTGTATTTGCTGAAGGATTTGCATATCTAATAATTGGTAATATTGAAGGAGGAAACTCTATCAATGATGTTGTCCTAGTTATTAGAACAATCTCATTTTGTTTATTAATTATTCCTTACCTATCAGTTTTAAGAGGATATTTACAAGGACATAAATATATAGCACCCACTTCATATAGTCAAGTATTTGAACAAGTAATTAGAATTGCTATTATATTATTTGGATCTTATATAACAATTAATATATTAAATAAAAGTGTTAGTACTGGTGTTGCTGTTGCAGTATCAGGTGCATTCTTTGGAGGTTTAGTTGCAGCAATTTATTTGTTAATAAAACTACATAAAAATAAAAATGAGTTTATTAAAGAAAGTAATATAAAAGAACAAGTTATTTCAAATAAAGATATTATTAAAAAAATAATTAAATACTCTATTCCATTTATAATTGTTAGTATAGCTACTGATATATACGGACTTACTGATATGACTTTAATTATAAAAGGTCTATACAAACTAGGATATACTGCAAGTGAAAGTGAATTAATATCTAGTATTATTTCTACATGGGGAGTTAAAATATGTATGATAATTAACTCTCTTGCAATAGGACTTAGTTCAAGTTTAATACCAAATATAGTTGATAGTAATGTTAGAAAAGATTATAAAGAAGTAAATCGTAGAATAATTGATTCCATTAATATTATAATTGTAGTTGGTTTACCTATTTCTATTGGAATAGCATATCTAAGTAATCCAATATATTATATGTTCTATGGGAAAAGTATATATGGAGGTGGAATACTAAGATTACTAGTATTTGCTTCCCTATTTGCTTCTTTACATATTGTACTTAATATGATATTACAAAGTTTAAATAAATTTAAATATGTTTATTTAAATACAATCGTTGGTTTTATTATAAATGCAATTCTAGATATACCACTTATGATATTATTTGATAAAATTGGTATAAGCGCTTACTATGGTACTATTGTTGCAACATTAATTGGATATTTAGGATCATTTATTATTGCACTTAGAGTGCTTAAAAAAGATTATAAAATCAAATTTATAGAAATACTAAGTTTAATAAAAAAATTATTTATTCCATTAGTATGTATGTGTGCATCAATGTATTTATTAAGTTACCTAATAAATTACAATACTTTAGACAGCAGAATATTTGCATTCTTAAGATGTCTAATTTACGCAATAGTAAGTGGTGGATTATTTATTCTAATATCATATAGAAATGGATTATTAACTGATGTATTTGGTAAAGAATTTATAGATAGAATAATAAATAAGTTTAAAAAGAAAGCTAAAAATTAGTTTTCTTTTTTACATAAGTAAATAATTATGATAGAATTAGAATAGAGGTTTTAGATTATGATATTAAATATATGCGATGCACCAGAAACATTAGGTGTACTTAGAATTATACAAATTGTAATAACAATCATAAAAGTAGTAGTACCAATTCTATTAATAGTTAGTGCTATGATAGAACTAGTAAGGGCTGTTACTAATTCAGAATTAAATAAAATAAGTAAACCCATAGTAAATAAAATAATAGCGGCAGTTTTAATATTCTTAATACCAACATTTGTTAAAATAATAGCAAACATTGCTGGAAATAATGGTGAATACGAAAATTGTCTTGGAAATATAACTGTTGAAACAATAAAAAGCGCTTATAATAATCGAGCTGAAGAGTTAGTAAGTAAAGCTGAAGAAACAAATAGTATAACTGATTATAATAATGCAATGGCATATTTAATCAATATAAAAGATACAAATGCAAAAAATAAATATCTAGAAAGATTAAAAGCAGTTAAAGATAAAATTGAAGAAGAGAAAAAGCCAAAGGTTGCTGAACCTATAAAGCCTGAGAGTGGTGAAAACATAGTTAAGCAAGAAGAAACTGAAACACTTAAAGTATATATAACAAAGAATAATAGCTATTATTTAACTAGAGTTTGGATGCAAGATCCATATAATCAAATCAATAAACAAGACGCAAATCCATATGGTAAAATATTAATTAAGCCAAGCGAACTAGTTAAAACTGCAATAAAGGAAAATAACCTTTCAGGAAAATTAATAGTTGCCATGAATGCAAGTGGTTTTTATTTAAAAGATACATACGATGCTAGTAGTGTTAGTAGATATCCTGCATTTAATAAAACAAGTGTTGGAACAATAGTTATTACAAATGGAAAAGTGGTAAGAAATGCATATAAAAAAGGAGATGTAATAACTTGGTTTATTACTGGAATAAATCCTCAAAATCAAATGGTGGTATTCGAAGACACTAAAATAAGCAAAACCAATTCAGAAGAAAAAGAAAAATGGTCACAAGAAGTTATCAACTCAGGAATAAGAAATACATTTACATTCGCAGCTCCTGTAATATTAAATGGAGAAAAAACAAATTATACTAATAGTAATTCACGTATGCCTGGAACTAATAGTTCCAAAAAAGGGTTGCAAATGATGTGTCAAGTAAATGATAATAATTTTGTTTTCTATACTTCTTCTTCTGGAACAAGAAATGAAGCAATTAAAATATTCTTAAATCTGGGATGCAAAACAGCAGTTAATCTAGATGGTGGTGGTTCTGTTGCACTTTTATTTAAACCTTCTTCTTCTAGTAATATAGAAACAATACTTGGTAATAGTAGAAGTTTACCAGAAGCAATGTATATAACAGAATAAAAAGCTAAGAATCTTAGCTTTTTTTATTTGAATCAATGTAATCTTCTAATTCTTCTTTCCAAGATGTATCTAATTCTTCGTTCATCATAACTTTTTTTGATACACACCCTACTGCATCAAATAGCATTCCAATACCTTTTTTATCTTTAACATAATTTGAAATATTTTCTTTTCTAATTCCAAGTAACTCACCTTCATTATATGAATCAATATCAGCGCCTATATACAAAAATTCATAATTCTTATGTTTTTTTATTAATTTTTTTATATCTTCCTTTGTATATTCCCTACTTGAATTTTCATATCCATCAGTAGTAATTATAAATAGTGCTTTTTTACTTTTTTTATCATCTATATAATTAATACTTCTTCCAATAGCGTCAAGTAAAGCAGTGCTTCCTCTTGTGTAATATTCCTTTCTTGTTAATTTCTTAACATCTTTAATAGGCACTCTTTCATATAATAGTTCATACTGATTATCAAATAAAACAGTAGTTATCATATAATTATTCTTTTTGTTTTTTTCGATATAACTATTAAATCCTCCAATTGTGTCATCTTCACTTCCATGCATAGATCCGCTTCTATCTAAAATAAAGATTACATCCATTCCAATTTCATTTTTCTTTTTCATTTTATTTCCTCCTTCTTTCTGATATAATGATATTACAAAAGCAAAATGATTTGGTCGCATAGAAAGGGACATTTTTATGAAAGAAAAATTAAAACTATTTATTAAAGAAAATTTCATAAAAGAAGAAAAAAAACTATTTCTTGGTAATATGCGTGCATCAGTATTAGAAGAAGCTGAATGTTTAAGCATAGATGATTATATAAATGATAATAAAGATGAGAATAAATTTCAAAGTTTACTATTTAAATACATAGATAGTAAAAATCTAAAAGATTCAGATGTTTATAATAAAGTTAATATTGATAGAAGATTATTCTCAAAAATTAGAAGTGATATACATTATCATCCAAGTAAAGAAACAATAATACTATTAGGTTTATCACTTGAACTTAATGAAAACGAATTATTAGAATTACTTGAATCCGCTTCATATTCTCTTCCTAAAAACAATTATTTTGATTTAATAATAAGATTTTGTTTTATCAATAAAATATATAATTTAGATGATGTTAATGAACTATTATATGACTATAATTGTAAATGTTTATAATACTCTTTATGAGTATTTTTTTATAAAAAAAAAGAATGAAATAAATCATTCTTATGAAAGTGTTACTCTAACCTTCTTTTCTTTATATTCATTCTTACTTGGATACTTAATAGTTAATGTAATGGTATCACCCTTACTCTTTTCATAAAGCACATCTTGAATATCACTAAATTCTTCTACTTTATTACCCTCTATTCCAACTATTACATAACCTATTTCTAGTCCTGCTTTATCAGCACCACTTCCTGAAACTATTCTTGAAATATAGAATCCTTGTGGAATATTCATATTATTGTCTTTTTCTATAATATATCCTTCTATACCAATAGTTCCGCCTTTAGTATCTTCTTCACCATTCATTAATTTAGTAATTAAATCTTTTACATCAGAAATTGGAATTGCAAATCCCATACCTTCTACACTTGCAGATGTTGAAGAACCACTTGAAGAATATTTTGCTGAGTTAATTCCTACTACTGCTCCAGTGCTATCAAGAAGTGCTCCACCACTATTTCCACCATTAATAGCTGCATCTATTTGAATCATTTTATAATTAGTGTTATCAATACTTACTTTTCTATTTAATGCACTAACTACTCCTGTTGTTACTGATTGACCATAACCAAGAGCATTACCAATAGCAATTACACCATTTCCTACCTTTAAAGTATTTGAGTCACCTAGTGTTGCTACTTTAATTGCTTTTAATGTTTCAGTATCAATATTTTTTAATGGAATTGAAATAACAGCTATATCTCTTCTTTCACTATTACCCTTAATAGTAGCATCATAACTTTTTTCATTAATAAATTGAACAGATAGTTCTTTTGAATCTTCAACAACATGATAATTGGTTAATATTAATAATTCAGTATCGCTTTTTCCAACTATGATACCAGAACCTGCTCCCTCAGTATATCTTTCTGTTCCATAAAAATTAAATCCATAGTAACCAGATTTAACTAACGTTTTACTAGTAATAGAAACAATAGCAGGCATAACATCTTCAACTATTTCAGATACATCTGTAACATAAACTCCTTCTTTTATCTTAGTGTTTGTTTCAGTATACTTTAAATCAACATTACTATTCTTATTTGATTCAAAATTTAATATACCTCCTTGCCATAACAAAACAACAATAACAATAATAATTAGTATTGCAATTAATATCCCATATATAAAATTGTTATTATCTTTTTCTTTATAAATTACCTTTGGTTCATCTTTCTTTTCTACTTCTTCTTTTTTTAATTCTTCTACTTCCTCTTTTTTCTTTACCATAAAAAATCACCTCTTATTTTTTTCATATTAAATATAAAACCACAATATTAAACGAATATTAAAAATCTTTAATTTCATTTAAGTATACATAATTATTTTGCTCATATGATAAATTTTTATCAATCATTTTTTTAGCAATTTTACATTCATCATATATTCTTTTTCCATTAACCAATGGATTAATGTATCTAACTTTTGTTTCTAAATGAACAAAATAAACATCTTTTGGTTCAATACTTGAAGTCTTAACTTTTTTAGCTTTTCTCCAAATATTAAAAACATTTCCATATTTTGATTTATTAATCATTTCTATAAAATCTTCTTCTTTTATATCATATAATTCTTTTATTGTTATTAATCCATCTTCTTTTAACCTTTTAACAATATCTGCTAAGAATTGCATAGAATATCTTGTTCTATCTTCTCTATATATTACTGACATTTTACTTGTTACTTTAACAAATAATCTTGCCATTTTTTTAGTTTTAAAACCCAGTTCTATTTCATCATATTCATTTTTTTGTATTTCAATATCATTATATATTTCCCTAACACTATTTATATCTAATAATGGATATGTAAATAATGCATTAGATAAAGAATACTCTAATCTATCTGAAGATAATTTTGGTGTATCATTATCAGCTATAGGATAAATATGATAGTTATCTATTTCTTCTAATTTAATATTATCTCTTTTTAATAACTCTAATACATCAGAAGATTTTTCAATCATTTTTGTAGTTAATTCTTCTGTTGATTCTTGAGTCATATAATCTTTATTCATAAAATCAATACAATGTTTAAATACTGGAGTTGCTATATCATGAAACAATCCAGACAAAGTCTGTTTTTTATCATGAGTAAAATGCCATATTATTAAAGCAACCGCAACACTATGATCTAAACTTGAATAAAAGAAACTACTCTCAAATAAATCAGAATAAATTGTTCCACATGTAGTACTTATATATCTTTGTGTCAATAGTTCTTCTGTATTAATATATTCATCTAACCAATGTGGATAATCTGGTTCTAGTATATCAAAATACTCTTTTATTCTTTTATTTATATTCTTGTAATAATCATTCATGTGTTTCCCCCAATATAATTATTTTATCTTTTCTTTAATTGCTAAAACAATTATCCATCCAATTGTACATCCAAATGCTATAAATAATGAATCAATTAATAAGCTAGTATTAAAAACAAACTTATCAATTACAAAATTTGTAATAAAGCAAGATATATAACATACTAAGAAGAATAATGCTATTTCTTTTACCTTTTTCATTTTCATCCTTTCTTTATCAAATAATAATATTAATAATCATAGTAATAATGCCTAATATTAAAGTAATTATTGTTAAAACAATAAATAATTTAACTCTTTTTTCTAAGAAAGATTTTTCTATTTTCTTTTTAGATTTTAAAACTATTCTTATTCTTATATAGGATATTATTGTTAACACTACAATAATAATAGATAATATACTTAGGATTAATTTTAAAGTCTTCATATTTATTCAGCTCTCTCTTCTATATCATAAGTACTATTTTTAACTGTAAGGTCAAATATTTTCTTATATTCAGGACATTCTAATACAAATGATGTTTTTCCTTCTTTTTTAAACTCACCATGAATAGAATAATCATTGATACTTTCTATTAATTTAATACTTAAATCTCCAATGCTTTCATCATAATTAGTAACACTACATGTATTATCAAACTGATATTTATTACCAGATATTAAAACTTCAGTACTATAAACATTATCATTTATAAAACTCATTATAGTAAATATAATTATAATTAAAGTACTAATAATTAATCCAAGTATTCTAACCATTTTATCTTTAAAAATATATAATGGATAGATTATTAATGTTAATAAACAGAATAATACTGTTAAAATATGTTTTGGAAAAGTAAACTTTAAAGTATATAAATAGTAATTATATTGAAATCCAAGTAAAACTAATATAGGAGTTAAAATTAATAATCCCCACCATTTATCTTTTTTCATATAGTATCCCAAATAGCCCATTGGTAAACAAAATAGTGTCCATATAAACCATGTAGAATAATATGTTTGAAATAAATTAGTATGCTCTACAATGTCTTGAATTAAATATATTAATGGCTGACTAATTAAAAAAAATACAAAACATTTTAATGCTGATTCTTTATTAGACTTACTATTAACTATTATTAATATACCAAAAAGTATCCACACTTCAAAAGTAGCGCTCAAATCACTAAAGGAAGTATGTCTAGTTATTGGAATCAAAACAGAACATGCAGTATATATACCAATTAATACTGAAGCAATTAACAATTTTGGCCAAGTTATTTTTAATTCACCAAATACTTTTTTCATTTTTCAATCTCACTGCATTTTATTATAACATATTTTAATAATTCATTAACATAAAAAAAGACTTTTTAGTCTTTTATTTTTCATCTTGACAACCACATGTACAATTTTCATCGCAATTACAATCTTCATCACATCCGCATGTACATTTTTCATCACAACTACATTTCTCATCTTTGCATGTGCATTCTTTTCCTTCTTGGCAACCACATTTGCAATCACTTGAACAATTACATTTCTTTTCTTCCATTTTTTCCTCCATTATAATATATTATCCCACCGATGTAATTATATCACAAAAAGTATTAAAAATCTTAAAATCAATTTATATCTTCTTTATATCAGTATAGCATCTAGCATGATATCCTTGCTTTTCATAAAAACTAATAGCAGGATCATTATAAGCAAATACTTCTACTGCTACATATTCACAACCAATACTTTTAAAATAATCTTCCATTCTTTTCATAAGCTGTTGGCCAAGTCCTTTACTTCTTATTTTTTTAGAGATAATTAGTTCAGTTATTACTCCTCTTTTTGGACATTTATAATCCAAATAATCATATTCATCATAAACATCAACTGCTCCCATTATGAGACCAACTGCTTTTTCATTTTGAATAACTAAATAACATTTACCATTATTATTTTTTACTTCTTCTAAATCAATTACCGCCATTTTATCTCTATATTCTGGATGTAATTGATCTAAGTTATCTTTATCAATTGTTAAAATATATTCTTCAAGTTCAACTAATAAATCTTTTACATCTTCTAAATATTTGCTTTCATATTCAATTATTTCCATTTTTTCTCCTATAAATCTTTATTTATAAAATGTGAAATATTAATAGAATTAATAGTTTCTATTAAAACTTCCGGTAATAAATTTACTTCTTTTAGTTTATTTTTATTGACCCACTTATAATAACTTTGTTTTGAATCCATATTTTTCATATCTTTTTTAAATCTTTTATCATCTTTAACATTTAATTTATATAAAAAATACAATTCATGATATTTTTTATTATCAAGCTCAAAAAAATTTTCAATGATAGAAATAAATTTAACTTCTTCATCTTTAAGTATAATTCCCATTTCCTCTTTTATTTCTCTTTTTAACGCTTCAAGTGTACTTTCTAAAGTTTTTACTCTTCCTCCTGGTAAAATAACAAAATCAATATTAGGATTACATTCTACTAAAATATCGTCCCCCTTTGAAATCATTAGTCCTGATCTAAAGTTAAATTTAACATCATCAATCATTAAAGATAAATCTTTCATATTTTTTCCTTTCTTATTTATAATTGATAACTATCTATAGGTTGTTTAATAACCATTCCACTACTTCTTCCTACTATATATGCTTTAGGAAAATGAGAAGACAAAAATTCTATTTTGTTTAAATCATTTTCTATTTTAGAATTAACAATAATAGCTGATATCATACATGCTGGTATGCCCATTAATATAGATGAACCTGTATCTTTATTAAGAGGTAAACCATTTAAATTAACAATTTCTCGTACCATTTTTCCTTCAATACTTTCTTCATCATAAGCATCATAATTGGTTAAAGAAGGAAACATAGCATTTTCACCTTTTAAGTCTCTATTTCTAATTACAAAAACTATTCTATTAGCGCCATTTGTATAAGTTTTTCCCATCCTACATACTTCATCAATAGTACAGTTTCTATTAGCTTTAAAAAAATCAACACAGAAGAATGTTTCACCATCTTCAGCCACTCCATGTAATTGTCCAGATTCCAAACCTTTATATGCCATACTTTCTATAACATCTTCAGAATATGATGTTCCATGAAATACATCTCCCTTTTCTATAATAACATTTCCTTTTTCATCAATTAAAGGTGTACTTGGAGTTCCTTCAATTCCATATGTACTAATAAATTGATGATATTTATCTATGATAAAGTCACATGTTTCATAGTCTTCAACTCCACTACAATCAGTTAATGCTGGTTCTTTCTTCCTAACATAATCTGATAATAAATCATAGACACAATTATTAAACATAATATTTGTAATTGAACTCATGATATCAAAAAAATCTTTTTCTTTCTGATCACTAAATATTTTATTAATTTTTTCAATAATATAACTATCTTTTATTTCACTAATTGATTTAGCATCACCTATTTTTTTAAAATCTTCATCATTAAAATAATATAATCTAGTTAATAAATGTAATTCTAATTCTTTTAAAGCAGTTTCATTATAATTTCTATCTTTTAATCTTCTTTCAATTACATCAGTAAAAAAATTATCACTATTAAATATCTTTGCAATTTGTCTATATATTCTGGGTAACTCATTAGCATAATCTTTTCCATAATATTTGTATAATTTATTTTTTTCAGACATATATACATAAAAATCTGATTCAACTATTTCTAATCTTTCCATTATATTACTCCTTTATTATTTTTATAAATGCACTTATATTTCCTCTTTCATTATCATATTTATCAACTAATTTATAACCATCTTTTAAAATATTGTTAATTGAATAAATGTTATTAGAATGTGCTTTTGTAAACATATATTTTTTTCCTATACTAAGCGCATAATCATCAATAACTTTCATCATAGCAATTTGTAAACCATTTCCAACATATTCTTTTCTTATCATTATTGGACCCAAACTACCAGTTTCTTTTTCATCATATATAACGTTATGTTTTTTAAGTGTTCTATTTGAAGATGGAATATAAAAAGATGAACAAACAGGAAGATTTTTATCATAATACATCCATATCTTTCCACCACTTTTTAAAATATTTTCTATTTCTTCCCTACTAAATGTTCCAAGCCATTCTTTATAAGGCATATTATCTCGAATATGATTATATAATAATAAATACTCATCTACATTTATATTATTAGTTATCTCTTTTAAATCTTTTAATAACATATTTTTATCTCCCTATTAAGATTATATCATATGTAACTATTATTTGTACCTTAAAGTAATAATAAAACTAGGTTATAAACCTAGTCCTTTTTTGATTTCTTCTTTTCTTCTTTTTTATGAACATTATCTGGTATTTCAAATTTAACAGAAGCACCTTCCATCATTAATTCTGGATGAGCAAATAAATATTCGATTGCTTTTAAAGCCCTACAAAAATAGAAACCATCTGCTATTCTTTCATCTAATGTGGCTCCAAAGTTCATCATATATTTACCATTTTCTTCTTTTATATCTCCAAAAGTAACAAGACCTGAAGATGTTCCTAGATTAGCTAAATTATGATATATTGCTGGTACTTTAAAAGTTCCAATATTAGATACTATCAAACTACTATAGTAAATATTCTCATCTGCTATACTTCCAGGTAAACCAAATTTTCTATCCCACCATTTCAATATTCCTACTAAAAATGATCTAATTGGTCTCCAAATATGTCCTATTTTATCTACAACATTATTAGCTCCATCTGTATTAGCAGTAGAACTTTTATCTCTAATTTTATCAATTTTTGCTTTTAATTTTTTTGAAACATCTAACACTGTATCATCTGCACCAATATTTAAGCATGTCATAAATTCTTCACTATTTTCATTAAACTCTGCTTTTGCTACAAATGCAATTGATACATCATCATGTTCATATAAAGTTCTATTTTGAACAAATCTATTTAATTTAGGATATTCATGTATTAGTTTTCCCATAATATGTACCATTCCATGAAAGAATGTTACATCTGGATTTTTCTCCTTTAATTTTTTCATATATTTAACAAATTCAGTTACATCAATAGTTGAATTCATAAATACTTCTGCTTCACATCTATTTGGTTTTAAATCAAACATGATATTTTGCATTCCTGTTACATCTTTAACTTTATGTCCTTTTCTTGCCATTTTTTTTACACTTCCTTATCTAATTAATACTAATATCTCTTATTATAACAATTTATTATTATACATTTCAACTAATTTTTCTATTCCACTTACACTTCTTAGCATATTTCTATCAATTCTTGTTGGTTGAATAACAATTCCATAATCTTCAAGTCTAGAAAATAATTCTATAAAAGCATATGAATCTAATAATCCACTTTCTATTAAATCAATATTATCTTCATATACACTATCATCTTCACATATCTCAAATAATAGTTTCTTAATATCAATTTTATTTTTCATAATTCACTTAATGCCTTTCTATCAATTTTACCATTTGAATTAATTGGTAATTTAGATATTATTTTTATTGTTTTTGGAATCATATAATGTGGTAATTTTTGTTCTAGTTTATTTTTTACATAATTTGTATCTATATTATCTAAAACAACAAAAGCTTTTATAGTTTTAACAATCCCTTCATCATTATATTTTGCTATAACAGCACTTTCTTTTACACCTTTTATTTGATTAATATTATATTCTATTTCATCTAATTCTATTCGATATCCTTTATATTTTACTTGTCTATCTTTTCTTCCAATACAATAAAGTTTACCATCTTTTATATAACCAATATCTCCAGTTTTATAGCAATTTATATTATTCTCTTTATAGTACCCACCAACATATCCACCAATATAACCATTAAATACACTTTTTCCTTTCAATACAATTTCATCATCTATTATTTCTATAGTAGTTGCAAAAGAATTTACATCTCCAACTGGTAATATTTTATTATCTTTAATCATTTCTTTAGTAATTAAAAGTGCACTGACAGCTGATGTGGCTTCTGTTGGTCCATATGCATTTATTACTTTTATATTTGGAAATACTTCAAATAGTTTTTTTACTGTTTTAATTTCCAACTCTTCTCCACAAAAATAAATACATTTTAATTTTGGATAAATGCGATGATTAAAATCTTCATTTAATAAACATAATTTAATAAATGTGGGAGTCATTATAGCTACATCTATTAATTTCATTACATTAAATATTCCATTATAATTATCTTCCATATTACCGTCATAACTAATTAAAGTGTGTCCCATACATAGTGAATAAAATAAATCTGCTACACTTAAATCAAAACTAAAATTAGCTTGATTTAATACATTTATATTATTATAGTCACTTAGTGGTTTTAGATTGCAAATCCAATCTATAAAATTATTTAGATTTGTTTTACTAATTGGAACTCCTTTAGGATTTCCTGTACTTCCAGATGTAAAAATAATATATACAATTTCATTATTACTTTCTTTAATTTCTTGATTATTAAATCTTTCTAATTCATTTAATGTAATACAATCTATATTATCAATTTTTATACCACTATCAGTTAAAATAAGTTCTGAAGAAGTCATTATGGCTATTTTATGTAGTCTAAATAATGGTGTTGATAAATCTACTGGTACATAAGTCCTATTAGCTATAATGCATGACAAAATAGATATTATTGTATTAATATCTTTATGAGAATAAATAATTACAGGAGAAGTGCCCTGCTTTTTTAATAACTCAGCATACTTTGATGATATATTCCATAAATCATTATATGTTATATATTTATCATTAATCTTATATGCTATTTTTACCTTATTTTTATTTACTATCTTTCTTATTTTGTCTATCATCTTCGTCATTCCTTATTTGATCTTTTGGAATTAAATCATAATCATAGAGTACTTCTGAATGATTATCCAAAATAAGTTCTCTATATAATTCTTCATTAGTAAGTCTATCTATTACAACTCTATAGACTTGTGAAATTCTATAGTATATATCTCCTTCTTTTCTATAATGATGATTTTCTTCCACTAATTTATAACGACAAGGGAATTCTCTTTGGCTTCTTAACTCTCCACACAATTCACCATTTTCACACCATACTAGTATTTGAACATCTTGATCAGTATTATTTTTAAAACGATAATCAACATTATTATAACAAACTGATGTACCTGTTCCAAAAGGTACTCTTCTTCTATCATCAGGGAACAATGCATCAGAGTGATGGTGAAGTTCAGTTACTTCAAGTGGACTATTCAAAACTAAATAGTGAATCATATTAGCCATTTGACATAGTCCTCCACCATAACCAGAAGTAAGGCCAACTTTTCTACCTATTACTAATCCTTCTTTATATCCATGCTTTTTATCAGTAGGACCAACTGTAGACCAAAATGAAAATGTCTCATTTGGATGAATAATGATACCATTAATCTTATTACATGCAATCATAATATTAGTAACTTTATTTTCTTGAAGTTTTAAATCAACTCCAAGTAATTTTCTAATAAGTATAGAGCTATGACTTTTTACAATATTTGGTAATTCTTCTTTTGAATGGGTTCTTGCTATTTTATCTTTTCCTAAAACATTTTTTATATGCCTTAGGGCTATTTCTTTTTTCATAGATATTTTATAAGTTGTAGGACTTATATCGCAAAATAATCGTCTTCCCATAATACTTCACTACTCTTTTCTAAACTCTAATATAATTCTAACATATTTTATTTAAAGTTATATTTTTTTATGGCTTTATAAGTTATAATAATTATGGGATGTGTTATTAATGAAATATATTGTAAAAAATATTAATAGTTTTAATCAAATAGATATTGATAATTTTTATGATGAAATAATACCATCAAAAAAAGAAATAATTAATAAATTAAAAAACACTACTAAAAAAAAGCAATCTATAATTGGTGAACTATTATTAAAAGAATTACTCAAAAAAAATAAACTAAATTATAACAATATTAATTATTATATAAATGAAGATGGAAAACCATATCTATTAAACAATTCTACTTATTTTAATATTAGTCACTCATATGATTATGTAATTGTAACAACATCAAATAAAGAAATAGGAATAGATATAGAAAAAATAAGAAAAACAAAACTAAATGTTATTAATCGTTTTGCAACAATAAAAGAAAAAGAATATATTTTATCATCAAATGAAGATATTTTAAAAAGATTATTTCAAATATACACTTTAAAAGAAGCATATTTTAAAATGAAAGGTACTAATTTAAAAGATATATTAAATGTTGAATTTGAAATACATAATGATAGAATTACATGTAGTGATAAAAGTGTTAATGCATTTTTTATATATGATATTAATGATTATATTATTTCGTATTGTGAAAAGAACTAAGACAAATATCTTAGTTCTTTTTAAATATTCTTTTTAAATATTTATTACAAATGTTATTATATTCTTCTTCTGTAATCATTTTTCTTAAATATTTTAATCTTAATGATTCAAAATATCTAGCAATTTTGTTTCTTTTTATAATGTCTTCTAACTCTAAATACTCATCCTCTAAAAAAATATCACTATCTCTATATCCAGCTAGTATAAAATATTTAACTAATTCTTTTTTTTCTAAATCATTCATAAAACTCACCTATAAATATAGTTATGTATTATAGCATAAAAAACTAAGATTTCACTAGTCTTTTTTATTCTCTAAATATTTAACCAATTTTTTATATGAATCTAAACTCCAAAATTTCCATCTTTCTTTATCTTCAAAACAACCCAATGTTTTCTTTTCACCTTCTGGAATAAAAACAAAATCCCAACTCCATCCATATTTCCCGGATTTCTTGGTATCAATATGTCCTTTTGTTATACCTTCAAAAACAATTGGTTCACATCCGGGTTCACAATAAGCAATTGCTTCCTTAAAATAAGCACTTCTATCTTCTAAACCTTCCATTAACTTTAAAAGTCCATCTTCTCCTAAAGTATCATCAACATAATGAGTATATACTCCTGGAAAACCTTTAAGTGCATTTACAAACAAACCAGAATCATTTTTTAATACTGGTTTTCCAAGTTTTTCACATGCCCATTTAGCAGAGAAAGAAGCAACTTCACTTACATCATCACTTTGAATCTCAGGAGTTTCAATTTTTATGTTATCAACTTTATATCCAAGTGGTTCTAGTATTTGCCTAGCACTATCTATTTTTGCCCAATTACCTGTTACATATGTTATAGTCTTTTCCATATATTAACTCCTAATCAATTTTTATATTATGTTTTCTTAAATACATTTCTGGTTTTCCCATATTTAACTCTTTAGAAACCTTAATATTTAATGAATCAATAAATAATTGTATTTCATTTTTAATTTTATCAACATCCACATCATCACTAGTACAATATTCTACTTCCATAAAAAGGCCTAAATCTTTTACATTTTCTAAAGCAATCTCATATTTATCTGTTTTATAAATTTCTTTCTCATTATCAATTTCAATTAATTTTTTTAAACCTAACTTATCAAGTATTTCTTTTAATACTTCTTTAGATTCTATTCTTGTTTCATATTCATTTGAATATAACCATTTACCATTTTTAAACACATCATCTTTATATGTAATAGAGTACTCATCATTTTTACTTCTTACTCTTAAACAATGTGATAATTGATTATTTTTATCTGGTTTTAATTCTTTTCTTTTGGGATCATAATAATATTCATCAATTGTACGTTTTAATCCAACATACTTATATTTTTTTAATAGATTTTTAATTTTACTAATATCATCATATACTTCAACTAATATTTCAATTTCTTTCATATTAATCACCTAAATAAATTATATCATAAAAAGACTAGAACAAATCTAGTCTTATAATAATTCTTTTTTATTATAATTTACATACGTTAAAATAATAAAGAATATAGATATACCAATACTTATTAATATATTAATTGGATTAATATTTATATTTGTTATTACATTTCTTGTATCTGATAGTGTATATATACTAAAATATTTAATAAATTCTATTTTTGAAGATAATTCACTTAAAACACTTAATAGATAAAAGAAAAATACTAATCCTAAACTTATACCTATAGTTTTTTTAGTTTTATGAAGGAATGATGAAATAAATAAGTTTAGTGAAAACATAGGGAAAGCTATTAGTATTGGAGTAATACTAAGAAGTATATATTGTTTTTGATTAAAATCTCCACTAAATAATAATGCTATATAATTAAAAATTCCTATTGCTAAAACCATTAAAACTATATATGTAATAGATACTATTATTTTATTTGTTAAAATCTTATTTCTTTTTATAGGAAGTGAAATCAAATATTCTATTGTTTTATCACTCTCTTCTTTTAAAAGAACGTTATTTCCTAAAATAGATGAATAAAAGCCAACAATTAATAACACAAACATAAATCCTTCTGTTTTTAACCATCCATAAGCACTATTAATGGAAGAAATATCCATATTAAATGCTTTTAATAATTCAGGTGGAAAAACCTTCATCATTTCATCTAAATTCTTAACAGTATCATCTGTAATAATAAATGGATATATTAGAAATACTACCAAAAACATAATAATAAGTACCAATGTCCATATAATAAAACTTTTATAATTAACTTTAAACTCTCTTTTAATCATATTATCACCTACTTATAGTACTCTTCAAACAAATCTTCTAATGATATGTTTTCTATTAATAATTTTTCAATATTATACTTTGATAGTATTTTTAATAAAGTATTAATTTCTATATCACTTATAAATTTTGCTGTATTATTATTTTCTTCTTTTATTGTTAAATTTAATTCTTTCTTTATTTTTTCTATATCAGAAGATGATATTGTTAAATAATTATAATCATTTTTGTTAATATTCTCTATCGTATCTTCTTTAATAATTATTCCATTTTTTATAAATCCAATTTTATTACATAAACTAGATACTTCACTTAATACATGAGATGAATACAATATAGTTGTTCCTTTCTTTTGCTCTTCTAATAAGATGTTATGAAATACACTTTGCATAATTGGATCAAGTCCACTTGTTGGCTCATCTAATATTAATAATTCTGGTTCATGCATTAACGATAATACAATTCCTACTTTTTTTAGATTACCTAAAGATAAATCATCTATTCTTTTACTCTCATCTATTTTTAATAGTTTGGATAATTCTTTTCTCCTTTTGGATAAATCTTTCTTATAAAATAATGCATGATAATCAAATAATTCTTTAATAGTCAAATCTTCATATAAATTTATTTCACTTGGCAAATAACCAATTTTTTCTTTTATACTAGTATCATCTTTATCTATTTTTTTACCATTAAAGAAAATATCACCATTTGTTATATTTATAAGTCCAATAATACATCTAATAGTTGTTGATTTACCTGCTCCATTTGGTCCTATAAAACCATATATGTCGCCCTTATTTAGTTTTAATGAAATATCTTCTACTCCAACAGTTTTTCCATAGTATTTCTTTAGATGTTTGATTTCTAATATTATTTCATTCATTTTATCACATCCTATAATTATTATATCATAAAAAAACTAGATTAATTGTCTAGTTAATTTATATTATATCTTTCTTTTTAAGATGTATTCTAAACTATTTTGTTTTTCTTTCCATTCTTTATATTCTTTCCTCATACATATTGCACAAGGTCTATATCCTGCATTTATAGCAGTTTCCTCATCTTTAAAAAAGACTCTATCTTGTACATAATAACCCTTTGAAATCCATCTATTTGCTGAAGGGCAATCTAATCTACCATATATTTTCAATCTTTTGTTACCACCCAACATTCCAGGAATACTACTTATATATTCTTCACCATTTTCATTTAATAATTTATAAAGTTTTTCTTCCATTACACCATTTCCCCTAAAAAGTTATTATTTATATCTTTCTTTTTATTAATAATTCATTAAACATAATTCCATGAGATTTTAACATTTGATTATTTTTAATTAGTTTTTCTATCTCTTCTATACTCATATATTTAACATAATCAACTTCTTCTTTTTGTATTTTAATATCTTCAATATTAATATCTTTATTTATATAAAACAAATATCTTAATGGCATATCAAATGATAAAAAACCATACTCCTCAATATTTTCATCATCTATATCTATACCTAATTCTTCTTTTACTTCTCTTTTTATTGCTTCTAATGGTGTTTCTCCACTATTAACGTGTCCACCAGTAGAAGAAAACTCTCCTCCTTTTTCTTTTGATGTCTTTTGAATTAAAAATTTTCCATCACTACTTTCTATAAAAATAACAGCAATAGCAATATGTTCATTTTCACCCAATGTAATAGTTTTATCACCTCTAACAATTGTTTTACCAGTAACATTTCCACTATTATCATAAACATCTAATAATTCCATACAATCACACTCCTTCTATCTTCATTATATCATAAAAAAGACTATTTATAGTCTTTTTAAATATTAGCTTATATATTGAATTAATAAGAATAAATGACTTATATTTTTTTTACTAAAGTTTTCATTCCTTTTTTAGTACCACTTGTTTCTTCATAAATTTCAAATCCATATTTTTTTAGTGCTTCATCATATACTCTTGCAGCAAATGCAATCCTATAAGCAAAGTTTTCTACTGGAAATTTAACATCTATTCCAACAGCTTTCATAGTATTAATAACATCTACGCCCATACATTCTAAAAGCCTTGTTGAAATATATTCACTTTTATCTGGATTTTCTCTATAAAACTCACTAATTGCATAATCATTTTCTTTTATTGCCATTGGTTGCCATACTCTAATGTTTCTAATTTGACCTTCAGCTAAATCAGGTCTATTTTTTCTTCTTTTATTGAAATATTCCTCTAGATAAAACTTAGTAACTATTGCATACACATCACTAATATCAAATATTTGATCATACATACACGGAATATTAGGAGGACATGTAGGAATTTTCCCAAAATTAAGACATCCATATTTATGATTTTTATATGGTCTTATGCACATACTTCTCGGAGATAAACAATCATTTCTATTATCACATTCAAAACAATTATCTTGATATCCATAATCAAGTGTGCATTTTGGATATATAACAATTGGCTTGACTTTTAATATTTCTTTTTCCATAAAAACCCTCTGTAATTGATATTATAACACAAAAAAGATTAGATTTGTCATCTAATCTTAATTACAAATAATTACTTATTCGCCCCAGACTTGATTGCAGCTTGT
>CAMKMS010000010.1 GCA_946413985.1 uncultured Mycoplasmatota bacterium | reverse complement strand
TAGGTGATTTACTAAATACTGAAATAGCAATAGCTATAAATAACCAAATAGCCATATTAGAAAAGAAATTACCTAAATCTAAATAATCTAATATCGAGTTATCAAATGTTCTACTATCTAACCATTTTGAAGCAAACCCCAATACTATTCCTAATAAAAATATTAATAAAGTATTTATAATTTGTCTTTTTAAGTTTTGATCTTTTTCCTGTTTTCTAATACTATTTAAAAAATCTTTCAAATTACCACATCCAAGTATATTATACACTAAAAAAGACAAATCTCATAATGACTTGCCTTTAATCTTAAAAGGAAAAATATTCCAATCATTTTAAAGTTTTTTCTTACAAACTAGTCCTATAATAAAAATAATAAGACTTGGTAAAACAAATTCTAGTCCTCTTACTATTATATCTACTGAAAAAGGCGCTGAATTAGTTATTGCATCATAATTTTTATAATCTATAAATAATACTATTGCAAATACAATTATTAATACTATTGATACAACATACAAAACTTTATATAAGTTTTCTTTCTTCATATGGCCTCCTACATTTACATATACCGCTTTAACTTAAATTAAATTTTTCTTTTGCTTGTCTAATATTTTCATTATTTAATTTATTAAATATACTATCTTTTCCATCGTGCAATTTTTCCATTTTATCTCTTACATACTTTGGAAAATATATCTTTAAATCTTCATTATACAAATTACCATCTCTAGGAACATCAGAATTTATTACTTTATAATTATTATTTTCTTTCTTTAGTTCAAATCTGCATGGATATGAAGAAGCACTTTGTTCATATAAAACTTCTCCATCGCTTTCATAAGTTGATTCTAGAACCCAAGCATATACATAATAATCATTTTCTTTTCTTTGTTCTATTGAAAATATTTCATAAGATACAAAATTCTTTGAATTATCATTTTCTTCAACTAACATATTATCTAAAATATATTCTTTCAGAGTTGTATCAATTATTTTATTATCAATATGTACTTCTTGATATACAGGATAATTATCTATTTCTGTTATCATTTGTTTGCTACTATTAAAAAATATAAATCCAACAATTAATATAAATAATGAAATAAATAATATTGTCACTTTCTTAATTTTTTTATTTGTGTTTTTATTAGAGTAATCGATAGTATTTACCATATTTTCTTCCAAAATTTTTTGATAATCATTACTATCAATCTTTTCACCTTTCATTAATTCATTAATAGAAATATCTAATTCTTCACATAATGGATTAAATAATGATAGATCAGGCATATTTCTTCCATTTTCCCAATTACTTACAGTCTTTTCTGAAACACCTAATCTTGAAGCTAATTCTAATTGGGTTAATTTTTTTTCTTTTCTTTTTTCTTGAATATATTTACCAATTTTTTCTTGATTCATAAATTCTTCTCCTTTCACAAAACATCATACAATTTTTCCATATATTTTTGAAGGAAATATTTCGAGAGTTTAAACAAGAAATTAATCGAGAGTTATTTAATATTAATTATCTACTATTATTTTACCATGTTTTTCATAAAATTGAGTGTTCGTATTTTTACTATATTCCGAGTTATCAATAGTCATAAATCGACATTATTATATAAACAAAAAAACTAGCTTTCGCTAGTTTCTTTTCATAATGGTGTCCCAGAAGGGATTCGAACTCTTGACCGACGCCTTAGAAGATACTCGGGATTATTATTACCATGTTTATTCTAGCCTTATTTTATGTGCGTTTTAGAATGCATAATATTGAACGAAAAGAAAAGGCGCCATAAAATGTCGCCATTGTTTGAATTTCTTTTTTTTAATTTACTCTTTATAATTATTTATTCTCTTTATCAATTACTCGACTTTCATTATTTTCTTTTTGTAATGCTCTAAAATCAACTTTACCAATTAGTGTTTTAGGTAATGACTCTCTGAATTCAAATTCATATGGTTGAGCATATTTAGGTAAATTCTTTTTACATAATTCTTTCAGCTTTTTAATTAATTTATCACTCTTTTTATATCCTGCATTCAATACAATAAATACTTTTGGTACTTCAATTTTATACGGATGAGGAATTCCTACAACACTACAAATCATAACTTCTTCACATGATTCGATTAATGTTTCAATTTGAATAGGATAAACATTATAACCAGATGAAATAATCATTCTCTTAATTCTTCCAGTATATGTTATAAATCCATCTTTATTCATTGTTCCTAAATCACCAGAATGTAACCAAATATTTCCATCTTTATGCATATGAAGTGCAATATTTGTTTCTTTTTCATTACTATAATAACCTAACATTAAATTAGGTCCACTTACGCATATTTCTCCTTCTTCTCCATATGGTAGTTCTTGATCATTAGAATCGAATATCCCCATATAGCAACTTGGAAAAGGAATCCCAATACTTCTTTCTGTTACATTTGACTTTATTTCCAAACAAATAGGCCCTAAACATTCACTCATACCATATCCTTGGATTAACCTAGTATGTGCACCATGTTCAGATAAAAATTTTGATATTTCTTCATCTTGTTTTGGTTTCAATTTATCTCCACCAGTTATAACATATTTTAAAAAATTCAAATTTAATTTATCACTTCTTTTTTTATGAATTTTAGTCATTGCCTCAAAAAGAGTTGGAACACCAATTACAAAAGATGGTCTATGTTTAGTTAATAGTTTGTCAAACTTTTTTGCATCAAATCTTGGAATTAAAATAGCAGTTGACCCCAAATATAAAGGAACAAAAACACATGCACCAAGTCCAAATCCATGAAATACAGGCATAATTGATAAGAAAGTATCATCACTACTTAAATCAGGAAGAACTATTTTAGCTTGCATACCAAGAGCGGTAAAACTACCATTTGATAATACTATTTCTTTTGGAGTACCAGTTGTTCCTCCACTATGAAGCATAACACATGGATCATTTTTACCAACGTGTTCTATATTACTTTTTGGAATGTAGTGTTTTCCCTCTTTTATAAATTCATTCCAAAAAACATACTTATCATTTTTCTTAGGAAGAGAAGTTTTTCTTCCTTGAGTAACATTATAACCTAATCTCATAAGTTTAGGCATAGAATCGCTCGGTCTTATTACTATAATTCTATAAACATCTGTGTCATCAATAATATTCTTTATTTTTGAATAATCCATATCTATTAATACAAGCATTACACTACCTGTTGAAATAATACTATGTTTTATTTCATTTTCACTTAATAGTGGATGAACCATATTTGCTATGGCACCAATTTTGTTTAATGCAAAAACTGCAACAATTGCTTCTGGTGTATTAGGCATACATATAGTTACTACATCATTTTTCCTAATACCACTTTTTAGAAATGATAGATAACATTCATTTATCATATTATCAAGTTCAAGAAATGTGATTTTAGTACCAAAATATGAAATAGCTATACTATTTGGATGCATATAAATATTATCATGGAAAGCTTGATACATAGAAATGTCAGGTATTTCCAAATTCATTTCTTCTTTCTTATAATATTTACTCCAAGGTGCCTTTGGTTTTTTCTTATATCCCAAAAATTTAAATAATTTCATATCAAATATACTCATATTGTCCTCCTTTTATAAATCATATGACATTATAATAAAAATAAATAAACACATAAAAAGTGAAATAATGTGCCTAATAGGCAAAACACATGAAATACACTATGCATATATTTTCTTTTTCTTCCAATTGCATACAATAAAGAACCAATACTATACATAATTCCACCAATAACTAGAAATAAGACACCAATTACTCCTAAAGAATCAATTAAAGAAGGAATTACAACTAACACTCCCCATCCATTTATTAAGTGACATATTACCTGTAACACTTGAGTCTTGTCTATTTTTACAGACGTTAAAATTATACCAATCAAAGTTACTATTGAAATTATAATAAAAAGAATTAACCCTTTAATTCCACCTACACCAATCAATGCTATAGGAATATAAGTTCCATAAACTAATAAGAAAACATTGCAATGGTCAATTACTCTCAAAACTTTTTTCCCTTCTAAAGCTGGAGATAAAGCGTGATATATACATGATATTGTATATAAAATAATCATTGCACATCCAAAAAGAGTTACTGTAGTTTCAGGCAATATACCATGTGCTTTTACAACCATCAAAATTAAAGCCACAATTGATAATATTGCTCCTATTCCATGAGAAATAGAATTAAAAATTTCTTCACCTACAGTATAATTTGGTAATTTGATATTAAGTTTTATCTTCTTTTTTTCTTTTGTATATTTATTTACTGCATAAGATATTTGATACGCTTCTTTTTTTGAAATATTTAATTCTTTCATTAAGTATTCATCTAAATTCATTACTACCACCAATAATAATTTTAAATTACATAAAAAAAAAGACAATAGATAGTAGACTTACTATATCAAAATTATCTTTACATTTATATCAATATGTCAACTTTTTTATTATTCTTTTCAAAATTATTTAATGCTTTTTTAAAATCATTATTAATTATTAAGTATACATTTCTAACTAATAATTCAGGTTTTTCTTTCATACCATTTTTTATCCAATCTGATGTTATTGCAATAAACGATAATGTAAAGTATTTAGAAATAAAATCAATATCTTTCTTTTCTACATTTAAATTTTTTGATTGCTTAATAATAACATTTTCTACATAAGGAAATAATGAATTATATAAAAAGTTATCAACATACTCTCTTTCAATTGTCTTATATATATTTGATACTACATCTTTATGAGTATATATCAATCTAAGAATATATAAATAAACATACTTCCAATCTTCTAAATCTGTATAAGTATTAGTAACCATTTTATATGAATCTGTGCATATTGTTTCAACTACTTCGTATAAATCATTAAAATGATAATAAAATGCTTGTCTAGATATGTTTAGATTGTCTGTAATATCTTTAATAGTAATTTTATCAAATGTTTTTGTATTTAATAAGTTTAAAGTTTCTTTAATTATCTTTTCTTTCAAAATAAACATCTCCATTTCATTAATTATTATATCATTGTATATATCAATAAAATATCATAATTTTTAATAATCAAAAAATTGGATTATATTAAAAAAAGATAATTTTCGATTTAATTATATCATATATCATTGTTATAAAACAAAAAAACTAGCTTTCGCTAGTTTCTTTTCATAATGGTGTCCCTGAAGGGATTCGAACTCTTGACCGACGCCTTAGAAATACCAATTATTCAAAATAATAAATTAATTTTACATAGTTTTTCTAGTATTATTGAAAGTTCTTGTAAAAAAATGATAAGGCACCGTAAATCGAAACAATAAACTTGCTATTATCTTTGTAATTTCAAAACATCAAATCAATTTATAATTTCAATATTTCTTCTTTTTTCTTATTATACTCTTCTTCAGTAATAGCGCCTGAATCTAATAATTTTTTATACTTTAATAATTTGTCTGCATCACTTGTATCTGAATTCGTTTTTACCATTTTAGGTACATTTTTTTCTACTAAATTCATAATATAATCTTTTAATTCCTTGTTGTTTTTTACAAGCAAAGTAAATGCTTTAATTGAGTTTCCTTTAATTTTAATTCCCTTTAAAAACGTATTTTCAACACTGGTGACATCTTTAATCATAAATTCTTTATTTCTTTTAAAACTTTTTTTATAATTTATTTTTTCGTTACTTACATCAATACTCACTTTCCTACTTAATACATAAAATATATTTAATAATAAATAAACTAAAAATATAGGTATGTAGATTGGTAAAAATGTGTTGTGAGAAAAATAATACCCAGAAAAACTAGTATATTTGTAATAATAATCAACATGAAATGCTTCTCCTAATCCTTCTTCCTTAACCATTTCAGCCATTGATTCATTTAATTTTAAAATACTATATCTTTCTTCACTTCTATCAATGTGATATCCATTAATATTTATATCCTGTGGTGGAATAGTAAAATATAAGTACATTTCATGAATCATTTTTGTTCTATCACTCATATAATCATCATATTCATGAGTAATATCTAGCATCAAGTTAACAGCATAATCTTGTGCTTTCTTATATTTAGAATAACCGCATGTAAAAATATTAATTAAGAAAGCTAAAGCCAAAATTCCCCATCCAATAATAAAAATTATTTTTAATCTTAATTTTTCACTTTTCATAAATCCTCCTACATTTTCATTATATAATAAGTTACCCCCCACCGCAAGATAATACAGATGTTCGTTATATAAAACAAAAAAACTAGCTTTCGCTAGTTTCTTTTCATAAATGGTGTCCCGGAAGGGATTCGAACTCTTGACCGACGCCTTAGAAGATGTGTGTAGTCATGAAACTAATAGTTATTATGTCCTTATATTATAAGTGTTTTATAACACATACTTTTAGGCAAAATGATATGTCGCCATAAATTGTCGCCATAATAACATTCTATTTATCCATTCAATAGTTTTAAATATGTTAATGCTTCAGTGTAATGAGCTATTTTTTCAGCATAATATGCTGCTACTCTCGAATTATATGCTATCTTATCAGTATTATCAATTATTTTTGATAATTCAATTATTTGGACTGTTTGCAACAAATCATTAACTAATAATAAATTTTCAATACTATGTAAAGAATTATTTACTTCACATAATTCACTATATAAATAGTATTGATTTTTAGATATTTCATCCAATTTATCAATAATTACATCCATTTTATTTATAATAACATCTGTCCTTGATTCCTGTTCATAAATATTATATGCTCCTTCTTTCCCATCAAGGCTATCACACCTTCCAGATAGTAAATAATCTAAAAAGCTTGATAAAGCAATAAGATTTCTATATTTTCCATAAATAATATTTTTACTATATAATTGCTCTCTTATGTTAATATCGTTATCTAAACATTCAACAATATAATTCATTTCATATACTATCTTCTTTGATTCAATATACTTATCATCTTTTTCCAATGCTTTATTAATAAATGTTTTTGGATCTTTTTTTATTTCCTCAATTTTTTTATTAATAGCATCTATTCTTTCTTTAATATCATTTATTTTTTTATTAATACTACTCAATTCACTTTCATACTCTTTATTTGCTGTTTCTTCCATACAATCAACTTCTTTTTCATATTCTTGAATTAATGTATTATATTTTTCTTTTGCAATATCATATTCTTTACATTCCAATTCATATTGTTTTAATAATTGAGCATTAAACAATTCAATCTTTTTTTTATTAAAAAAATTAGGTTTTTTAAGGCATGGTTTTAGAGGCTTAGCACAGTCAAACACTGGTTTTTCTATTTTTTTGAAAAATGATTTTTTATTTGGTTTACTGCTATCATATTCAATTATTTTATTCCCAAGCATGTCTATTTCAACATAATATTTTGATATAGAATAACTAGCAGATATAATAAAATCTGAATATGAATAATGATATAATTGTTCTAACAAAAAATCATATCTTTTTTGTAAAGAATAAATATCACTTTCTATTTCAATTAATTTTTTTATATATTGAATAAGATTTTGCTTTTCAGAAATAAGATTAGAATTACTATCTAAATCATTTGTTTTATTTTTGTCCTGTAATTTTTTACTAATCTCTTCAATACTTTTATTTTCAATATCAAAAAAATCTTCTAAATAGTTATCTTTATAAAACGGAATTATTTTAGTTGAATCAATATAGATATTCATTTCATGAACCAATTTGCTAAGATAATCAAAAAAATTCTTTTTAGGCACATAATATTTTATTTTATTGGATTCAAATGAATCATAACATCCACTAGTATTTAAAAAAACGGTTATTGCAAATTTATTATCACAATCTTTTTTTAAATATTCATCTGTAAATGGTTTTGTATTTGGTTCACTATAAAAACTAACTATTGTACAAATTGCTTTACCAGTTTTAATAGGATCTTTAAATTTTTTTGTTCTTTCTTCTTTATTTAAATAAGTAACTAATTTTTCAACAAATTTTTTTTTATCTTCTCTTTCAAGCAAAAATTGATATATCAAATAATAAATATCAGTTTCCCCTGATAATTCATCAGGATTAACAATGTTACAATTTATACTCATATTATTTCCTCCAAAATATCTATCTTTAATCAACTATTTAAACTATATCTTATTCGTATATATCATATCATGTATATATATTTTTTTTCAAGCTGTTATATCTTACTAAGTGGTATAAAGATATAATAATTCATCTTTACTCTTTACCATGCTATTTAAACTATAAACTTTGATGTCACAAAGATATTGATAATAAATATTAGAAGTATTTTTATATCACAAAAAAACTAGTCAATCGACTAGTTTCTTTTCATAATGGTGTCCCGGAAGGGATTCGAACTCTTGACCGACGCCTTAGAAGGGCGTTGCTCTATCCAGCTGAGCTACCGGAACATGTATAACCCAGATACATATTGGATTATACAACAAATAATTGAATTATTCAATAACTTTTATCGTTTTTTTTGCAATTTCTTCCCCGTTTGATTGAATAATTACCCCATTTACTTCATAATTTGCAAACACTGAATAAATAACTTCTTCAAGCATTCTATCATCACCTAGATAAATACAATTATTAAAATCTATGATCATCGTATCATTTACTATTTCATAATTTAATAACTTAATATTCTTATCTAGTAAACTTATTAGATTAGATTCATAAATGTAATTGCTTGATAACTCATCAATAATTATCTTAATCTTATCTCTATCATCACTCACATATTTAGTTATAGGAACATAAAAATAATTATCATCTTCGTTATCTAAATAATAAACAACTACCTTAGAAACAAGTGATAAATCATTAATATAAAATCTTTTATTTATTCCAAATTCTTTTGTTATTACCTCTGGAATATTAGAATAATAACTTGAAATATTTTCTTTATCAACATATATGGATATTCCATTTATATTAGGTAAATCTAATAAAGAATATGATATGGCTTCCACTACTTTTTCTATATCTTCTTTTTTTATATTATAGAAATCTTTTGCAAAATCTAAACATAATATTCCTTCATCAAGAACAATATCTATTAATTTAATATTTTTAGGAATTAATTGTTTAAACTTATCTGGAATACTTGCATCGTTAGATATAGTTAATTTATTAATTATTTCTTTAACAATGTCTTTAATACTGCCATCTTCTACTTTAAAGTCAACTTTTGTTAATTGATCATTCGGATTTAATAAATATACACTTACATCTTTTGTATCTATATAACGATACTCTTTTTTTATTTCATCTTTATTCGATGGAATCATACATATAGTTAATACAATAAAAAGAACAAAAGTAGTTATAACAATCTTTCTTAAAGCTTTCTTCTTTAACATTAAAGTCACCTAATAAATAATATGATTATTCTATAAAGATAATTCTTTTAATTTAATAAGTTCTACAACAGCACCACTTCTTCCTTTAACTCCTAGTTTTTGCATAGTATTTGATATATGATTTCTAACTGTTTTTTCACTAATTGAAAGTTCTTCTGCTATTTCTTTAGTAGATTTATTTTCTATTAATAAATTAAATATAGCTCTTTCTCTATTTGTTAATATACTTTTTATAATAATTCTCCTTTCAACAAAAAATTCTCATAATATTTTATGAGAACTATATTTATTGTTGATTATATACACCTATTTAAAACTTACTGTTACATATACTTTTTCTTGATATTCATCTTGTATTGTTCGCATTATGTCATTAGCAAGTTTAACAGAATGATTATCTGTTACTCCTACAACATTTATTTCATTGTTATTAACTTCTATAAAAGAATCAATATCACAACAATCTTTTACTTTCTTTTCTAGTCTATCCTCCATGTTATAGATACTATTTAAATAGTTTATTTTTTCATATGCTTCATTTTTTTCATCTGTAGATGCATTTGAATTTGTAAGTACTGATTCTAAATCTTTTTTCTCTGTATCCCTCTCCTGTTCTTTATCAAGTCGTAAAGATACCAAAATATCACTTTCTTCTACTTCTAAGTCTACTTTATCTATTTCATCATTTTGTTTACTAACTTGCTCGCTTAATAATAAATCATTAGGCATAGTTATATAATAAACACTTAATACTAGAATTAATGAAAATAACGTCAAAAACCACAAATTATCTTTTCTGATCATAATATTCCTCTTTCATTAAATAATATTTAATAAAAAAAGAAATAGAACAATAAGTTCTATTCTTTGTTTATTATTTTTTCAACTGCGTACATAACTGCTATCTTACCATAGTTATAAGTTAGCCCACCTTGTTGATAAGCGATGTATGGCTCTCTTATTGGCCCATCACAACTCATCTCTATTGATGATCCTTGAGTGAATGCTCCTGCTGCCATTATTACTTGATCAGTATATCCAGGCATATCCCACGGAAGTGGTACTGCATTAGAATCAATTGGACTACCTTCTTGAATTCCTTGACAATATTTAATTAATTTATCTTTATTGTGGAAAATTATATTTTGTACAATATCACATCTTAAATCATTGTATTTAGGTTCTACATCAAATCCTAACTTTTCTAAAACTTTACTAGTTAGTACTGCTGTTTTAAGACTTGAACATACAACACTAGGCGCAAAGAATAATCCTTGAAGAAGTAACTTGTTAATTCCTAAAGTTGGTCCTACTTCTCTTCCTTCACCTGGTACAGTAAGTCTATCTGCTACTAAATCAATTAGATGTTTCTTACCTGCAACATAAGCACCATTTGGAGCAATACCCCCACCTAAATTCTTAATTAATGATCCAACTATAATATCAGCTGGATTATCAATTTCTAAAGGTGATTTATCTTCAACAAATTCACAGTAACAATTATCAATCATAATAATCACATCTTTATCTATTTCTCTAATAAACTTAATTACTTTATCTATTTTAGATAGTACAATACTCTTTCTTGTTGAATATCCTTTTGATCTTTGTATCTCTATTACTTTAATTTTTTTCTCTTTTAATTTCTTTTCAATATTTTCATAATCAAAGTCATCATTTATTAAATCTACTTGCTCATAATTAACATTAAATGATTTTAATGAACTTGGGTTATCCACAATTCCTATTACTTCATCTAAAGTATCATATGGTTTTCCACTTATACTTAAAAGAGTATCATTTGGTCTTAAAAGTGCGAATAAAGTTACTGTTAAAGCATGGCTTCCTGATATAAACTGACTTCTAACTAAAGCATCTTCTGCTCCTAATACTTCTGCAAATACTTTTTCTATGGCATCACGTCCAATGTCATTGTAACCATATCCAGTAGTAGAATTAAAATGAACTTCAGAAATATTATTATTCTTAAAAGCATTTAATACTTTTAAACTATTTCTATCACATTTAGAATCTAATTCTTTAAATTCTTTTTCTACTTCACTTTCACACTCTTTAAATAGTTTTATAGTCTCTTCACTAATCATTTGCTACCACCATCTATTCTTATTAATTCACCATTTATATAACTAGATTTATCACTTGCTAAGAAAAGTACTAAATTAGCAATATCTTCACATGTAGCAAATCTATTTAATAATATATTTTTCTCTTCTTCTTTTATAAATTGATTGTTCAAACTATTATCTAATTCTTTTATTTTATCTGTTAATATCCATCCAGGAAGAATAGCGTTTACATTAACGTAAGGCGCTAACTCTTTTGCCATTACTTTAGTTAACATATTAAGTCCTGCTTTAGAACAATCATATTCAAGTGTAGATGTATCAAACTTATCAATTGAATTATTACTAGATATATTAATTATCTTTCCATATTTCTTCTCATACATTAATTTACCTAGTTCTCTTGACAATAAGAAAGGTCCAAATAAATTAACATCAAATACTTCGCTAAAAGAATCTCTAGTCTTATCATTAATTTCAGTATTAAACTCTTTAGCAGCATTATTTACTAATATATCTACTCCACCATTTTCTTTAATATAAGAAACAAGATTATTAATATCATCATCACTTCTTAAATCACATTTAATAGAAGTACAGTTATCCATACTTATATCTGGAGTAGTACTATGATATGTAAAATAAACCTTATAACCTTCATTAACAAAAGACTTAACTAGTTCTTTTCCTAATCCTTTTGATCCACCTGTAATTAAAACACTCTTCATATAAAACACCCGTGCCTATTATAACAAATATTATGAATAATTTAAAGATAAATATTAAAGTAAAGTTTACGCATAAGGAATTTGATTTAATTGATATAGTAATATTTCTATGATACACTTTATTTAGAATAGGATGTGTATATATGAAGTTTATTTTAGAAGTTGTTTTATTAATTATATTTTTAGTATTTATATTATTCTTTATGACATGGCCAATATCACTACCAATATTAATTATTTATTTAATAAAAAAGAATAAAAACAAAAAGTATTTTAAAAGTACAGTATTAAATAGAAATCAAAGTAATATCTATTTCAGTAATATTCAAGACACTTATATTGATATTTCTGATTATAAATTAGAATGGTTTGATACTAATGACTTAGATGTTTTAAAATCTTATTTTGGAAACATGTTCTTAGATTTTGAAAGAGCTTACAATAATGTTGATTATAATGCTTTATATAATCTTTGTAGTCCTTCATTATATGATATTTATAAGAATGATTTAAATGTTAATTTAAGACTTGGAGATAAAAAAATAATTGATAATGTATCTATTGAAAAGTTAGTTATTTATAACACTACAAAAAATGATGATGAACAAAAAGTATATGTAATGCTTGAATTAAAAAGTAATAACTATGTTATGAATACAAGTGGAAAAGTAATTAGTGGTAATCCAGTAAAGCCACAAAGTGAAGAATTTATTGTTACTTATGTTAAAAGTCTTAAGAAGAAAGATGAAAAAAGTTCAAGATGTCCAAACTGTGGTGCTACAGTAACATCTACTAAATGTAGTTATTGTAATACTGAGTTTAAGCAAAATGAATTTAGAATTGATACAATTCGTAAGTTAGTTTAAAGATATAATTATTTATATCTTTTTTTATGCAATAAAAAAGATGTATAAAACATCTTATAAGTTATTTATATATTTAATTGCTTCAGTTGCTGCAACAGCACCATCTGAAACAGCTGTAGTTAATTGTCTTAAACTTTTCTTTCTATTATCTCCTGCTACAAATACTCCCAAAGTTTTTGTATGGCAATCTTCTCCAGCTTCTGCATAACCAGATTCATCTAATTCAATTAAACTTTCAAAGTTTTTATTTTCAGGAATTCTTCCTATTGCTATAAATAAACCAGATACTTCAATTACTCTTTTGTCTCCATCTTTATTTGTAACTTCAATTGATTCTAGTCTTTCATCACCATTTATTTTAGTAACATTACTATTATAAATGGTTTTTATATTAGTTTTTGAATTCAATAGTCCAACTGTTTTAACATCTGCTCTAAACTCGTCTCTTCTATGAATTACATATACTTCTTTAGCAATATTGCTTAAATATATGGCATCTTCTAAAGCAGTGTTACCACCACCTACTACTGCAACAATTTTATCTTTATAAAAATGTCCATCACATGTTGCACAATAAGAAATACCTTTACCTAATAAGCTTGTTTCATTATCTATATCTAAAGTTCTATTCTTACTTCCTACTGCTAATATAACAGCTTTAGCCATATAACTTTCTTTATTAGTAACAACTTCTTTATAATCACCATTATCTTTTATCTCTATTACCTCTTGATATTTTATTTCTGCTCCCAAATTCTTTGCTTGGTTATATATTTTTGTTGCAAGATCAAATCCTGATATGTGCTCTTCACTTGGATAATTTTCTATATCAAGCGTATTAATAATCTGACCACCATATGCCATCTTTTCAAGCATTAATACTTTCTTTTCTGCTCTTCTTAAATATATAGAAGAAGTAAGCCCAGCAACACCTGCTCCTACAACAATTACATCATAAATATCATTCATCTAAGATCCTCCTTAAATAATTGTAAGTACAATCAGTGATAAAGTACACAATATAATTAACCCTATGCACATGCTTTCAGCAAAAGAGATTTTTTCCTTCAATACTTTTCTGCTTAGTATATTTGTTAGTACTGAATACATTGAACTAATTGGAGTAACTATTACTATATTTCCAAAACTTAATGCAAAAGAATGAAATATATTTCCTAAAGGAGTTATACCAGTTCCTAACACTATTTCTTTATTTGGTTTCTTCAATTTAACAGGAGTAAGTCCTATAAATAACATAAATACTCCACTGGTTAATAAATATACAATTCCTTTATAGAAATATAATTCAAATACTGAAAAGTCTCCAATATATACATTCTTTTCAAAACATACTGAAAATGCTACTAAAAGCATATAGCATAATGAAAATATTACACCCTTTAATGGATGAGGTGCATTCCTTGTCTTTTTTTGTCTACTTGCTAATACTATTATTGAACATGCTATTACAATAGATAATAATATTTCTACAACTCCAATATTTTCTTTAAATATTAATAAACCTAAAAATATGTCAATTATTGGATATGATGACATTATTGGACTAACAACTGATAATTTACCATTAGAAACTGCAATATTAATTACATATGATGCAAATAAATCACATGCTATTATTGGTAAAAATACAAAAAAATGACTAAAACTAAAAGCCCCAAATAAAGAAGCATTAAATATTAATGCCACTAATAAATACATAATAGCTCTAATTAAATATTGATAAAAATATACATTTGCTCTTTCTACATTTCTAGCTAAACGAGAGTAACTAATCTCTCCAAGTGACCAAAAAACTGCCACTAGCAATGCAAAGAATAAACCTAATAACATCTTAATACACCTACTTTGCATAATAATTATACAAAAAAAGATAGAAATAATCTACCTTTATTAGTAACGCTTTACACTAGATTAACTTATTGTGTAAGCCTCTCTTCCATAAATAAATGAACCACATTCGAATTCAAAAGAATAAGTCTTTCCGTCTTTCGTATTAAAGTTATAAACTGTTGTATTATCTTCACAACGTGCTCCAGTCTGTGAAGCTATTTTTATACTACTTAACATTTGATATGTACTGTTAATAGTTTCTTTATCAGTATAAGATTCTCTAACATCTCCTGCTTCAAGATATCTTACTTGTTCAAGAGATACTACATCATCAATATTAAAATCCTTGTACTTTTCAAGTTCCATAATTGGTGTTCCAACTTTAATATCAGTTGGAGTATCCTTTGGTGGATCAACTACATTTTCATCCTTCTTTTCATTACATCCTACAATTATTAAACAAGCTAAAACTAATAATAAAACCTTCTTCATAAGTCCTCCATATATATTTATTATATCATTCAATAAGTTTTTTTTATACTTATGTGTAATAATTATTGATACATTTGATAATCAGGTGCTTCCTTTCATCTTACAGGAGGTTAAATGAAAGGAGTGATGCTATGACAATTAGAGAGAAATCTCAATTTATCATAATACCCTTTTTTTATCAATAATATTCTATTTATTTGTATTCATATAATAATTTCTATCAGACATATCCTTTAATACTTCTTCAAGTTCAGGATCATCATCAACATATTCATCAAGTGCAATTATTAAACTAGACATACTTGTAAATGATTCATAATTAATATCTAACTCTTTTAATATATTTACTTCTTTTTCAGTTAAAACAATATCATTCTTTATATATGCGATTGAATTTTCTTCAAAGTTAATATCTTTAACTAGACTCTCAATATCAAACTCTTCCATATAATCTCCTATAAACAAAAAAGAGCATTAACTATGCTCTTGATACATATTTACCATCTGCACTTGAAACAAGGATTTTTTCTCCTTCTTCAATGAACATAGGAACTTTAATTACCATACCATTTTCAAGTTCTGCATCTTTCATAGCAGTTGATGTTGTATTACCTTTAACACCTGGTTCTGATTTAGTAATTGTATATTCAATCTTATCTGGTAAAATTAATCCTAAAACTTCACCTTCATAGAAAGATATTATTACATCCAAGTTTTCTTTTAAGAACTTATAATCATCTCCTAATTGAGATTGTTTTAATTCAACTTGATCATAAGTTTGCATATTCATAAAGTAATAAACATCACCTTGAGAATATAAGAATTGCATATTTTGTTTTTCAATATGTGCTGTTTCTAACTTAACATTTGTATTGTAAGTAGTTTCAACAGTAGTACCAGTTCTTAAGTTTTTTAATTTAACACGAACAAATGCAGATCCTTTTCCAGGTTTAACATGTTGAAATTCAACAACAGTAAATAAGTTGTTATCAACTTTAATTGTTAAACCATTTTTAATATCATTTACTCCTATCATGTGAAACACATCCTATCTTTTTATTTTACTTCTTTTCTTTGTGAATTGTATGCTTTTGACATCTGTTACAATACTTACTTAATTCTAAACGATCAGTTGTATTTTTAACATTCTTTTCTGTAACATAGTTTTCTTCTTTACATTCTTGGCATACAAGAGTTTTTCCTTGTCTATTACCTACTTTAGCCATCTTAAAATCCCTCCTTGGTTTTTCTATTGGTATTATATCAAAAAAATAATAAAATGCAAAAGTTTTTTTATTAATTTGAATAATACATCACGCTAGATGATTATAACACAAAAACTTAATAATTTCAAAGAAAAATTAATCATTTTTTCTTGTTGTTAATAATCCATCTCTGTGTCTGTTGGAAATACTTCCTTCTCTTCTCCAATTATATAAATAAATTGGCTCTACTATATTGGCTCTTTTTCCTCTTCTTACTCTACTATTAAAGTCTCCGTCTTCTCCTAGATTTATATCAGGATCAAATCTTTCATCACCAATAATATCTTTCTTATAAACACAGTTCCAAACGCATTTATTCCATTCAGGTGGATCATCTTCAATTATATAAACTTCATCTTGACATTGCCAGCTTAGAATACAATAATCAAAGTCTTCAGTATCTATTTTATTAAGTACAGTTTCTATATAGTTTTCTACTACTAAATCATCTGAATCTATAAAACCTATATATTTACCTCTTGCATTATCAATACCTACATTTCTTGGAGTAGAAGCATTACCACTATTCTCATCAAGATGGATAATTCTAACGTATTTACCACTTAAGGCATTTATTTCTTTATCTTTGTCCATTACAAAGACACTACCATCTGATGCTATTCTATCAAGTTTTTCTTCATGGCATCCATCATCTACTATAATCCATTCAACTCTTTCATTAAGTTGTGGCATTAATCTTCTATAAAGATCAACTGTATATTTTAATGTATCATAATAAGGAGTTACGATACTTAGTACTATATCACTCATATTCTAGCCTCCAATAAAAGTATAAATTAAAAAATAAATATATTCAATCATATAATTTAGAAAATAATTCTACTATTTTTCTAGTTATTCTTTTATTAGCATAGCTTCTTTCGTCACCAGTTCCATTGACATCAACAAGATTAGGGAAAAATATAGCAATACTCATCTTCGTATTATCACTAGGATAATATCCGACAAAGGCATTTGTAAGTGTTGGAGAATCAATCATACCATCATTATTACTATCATAAAATGATTCGCTAGTTCCTGTTTTACCAGAAGGAGAAAGAACATCTCCCATAAAATTCTTACCAAGACCAGACCTAAGAACTTCTCTAAATCCCTCTCTTACTCTATCAATATATTTCTTATCTACATCTAACTCTTTTTCTTTTGATTCATACTTATATACTAAATCATTCAAGTCATTATCTCTTACTTCTAAAAGTAAATGAGGATATACTCTTTTACCATAATTAGCAATTGTAGAAATATATTCTGATAACTGCATAGTTGTATAAGTATCATACTGCCCAATAACATAGTTCAAATATAAATCTATATTATTTAGTTTACCAACATTACCAACTCCATCAACAGGTAAATCAATACCAGTTTTGCTACCTAGCCCAATATCATTAAAAAACGTCCTATACTTCTTAAAAGCCTCACTAACGTCTATTTCCTTCATATTATATTTATAATCGATAGAAGCGACTTTTAAAGCCGTTTTAAACTGGTATACATTAGATGATTTTGCTAATGCATCAATATCATTAACATAACCAAGATTTGTCCATGAACATTTCTTAGGTTTCGAATATATCTTAATACATTCATCTTTAATATAACTATTAATATCTACTGCTTTTTCTTTGTATCCAACAAGAATAGATGCACCTTTTACAACACTTCCTGGAGTAAAAGAATTAGTTAAAACTCCTTCCGTAATATCATATGTTTCATAAATTCCATTAACTTTTCTAACTCCTCTTCCAGACATAGCCAAAATATCACCATTTTTAGGATCTTTAATAACAACATAAATACTATTAAATAAATTAGTATTTGGTTCACTCTTTGTCTTAATAAGTTCTTCATCTATTAATTTCTCTAACTCTTTCTGTAAATTAATATCTATTGATAAAACAATATCTTTACCTCTTTTACCATCACTAATATTTATAATATTTCCATTTTCTATCGAATAAATGCCACTAACTCCTTTTAAATACTCTTCATATTCTTTTTCTATATAACTAACTCCTACTAAACTATTTAAATTATAACCCATACTTAAATACTTATCTTTTTCTTCTAAAGGAATACTAGATACTTTACCTAAAATACTCTTAAAAGTATCATTATATGGGTATACTCTTTCATAGTTATAACTAATATTAATACCATCTAAGTTATCAATAATATCAATAATACTTGCAAGTTCATAATCACTTAAATTGCTTTTAATAATCTTTTCTTCATAGTAATAACCATTATTCATTAAATAATAGATGTATGCTCTTTCTTTTTCTAAATCACTAAATAAAGATAGAACACTATTATCTATCCTATCTAATTTAAGCTTATAAATATCATTATCACTAAGTTTTCTATTTTTATATAAAGTCCATTCTTCATCTTTAATTAAATCATTTGAATCATTATTAACTAAATAATAATCTTTAAGCATTCTATCAGTTAATTTACTATAATCTATATCTAATATGTTTGATAGAATACTTGCAGTAATTACTTCTTTTTTAGAGTCTATCTTATCTGGCTTAACATAACTAACTATTGGAACCAATTTATTATCTACTAACAAATTATAATTTCTATCATATATTCTTCCTCTTGGACTATTTTTATATTTATAATTATTATTTGTCTTTAACTCAAGTTGTTCTTTATAATAAGAACCATTCAATAAAGATAAATCAAACATACTTGCTATTAAAACAATAAAAGATAATATTACAAAAATCTTAAACAAATCAAGTCTTTTATCTATAATCTTATACTTTTTATTCATAAACATCACATTATTATTTTGTGTAATAATTATAAATCTATTAAATAATATTAATTAAGGTGATAGATTGAAATTTGTTATACAAAAATATATAGAAAACTTAACTGAGGAAGAACTAGAAGAGTTTGCTTTAAAAGAAGGTATAAAACTACTTGATGAAGAAAAGAAAGTTCTTTATGTTTATATCAAAAACTATTGGGAAACTCTACTAGAAAAGGATTCTACTTTTATCTTTGAAAAACTAAAAGAAAAGCTACAACCTAAGACTTATGAGAAAGTTATTGAATTATATAATAAATATAAAAAGAAGAACTAATGTCCTTCTTTTAATTTTTCATTAAACTTTTTATTTCTAATCATTTCTATTTCTTCTTTATATGGGGCATATTCACCAATCCATGGTGTTTCAAGTATTTTAGGTATATTATCAAGTCTTTTGTTATAGATAACATTTATTATATTATCAAACCCTAAAGTACCATAACCTATATTTTCATGTCTATCTTTATGAGCTCCTAATGGATTCTTACTATCATTAATATGAATACAGTGTACATAAGATAGTCCAATAGTTTTATCAAATAAATCAAGTACATCATCAAACTTAGATATATCGTAACCTGCATCATTCAAATGACAGGTATCAAGACATACTCCAATCTTTGATTTATCACTTACTCCATCAATTATTGTTTTTAATTGTTCGAAACTGACACCTAATTCAGTACCTTTTCCTGCCATAGTTTCAAGTAAAATCATGACACTATTATCTTTTTTTAATACTTCATTCAAAGCAAATATAATGCTTTTAATACCTTCTTCTTCTCCTAGACCTACATGACTTCCTGGATGAAGAACTAAATATTTAATACCAATTTCTTCACAACGACTAATTTCTTCTTTTAAAAATCTAATAGAAAAGTCATACTTAGAAGCTTCTTTATTATTAGCTAAATTAATAATATAAGGAGCATGTACTATTATATTATCAAGTTCTATATTGTTTTCCTTCATCTTTTCTATAGCATCTTTAGTAACACTACTATTTATTTTAGATCTATTAGTATTCTGAGGTGCTCCTGTATAAAACATAAATGTATTAGCATTATAAGATAAAGCTTGATTTAAAGATCCTAAAAGTTGATCATTACTATTAAAGCTTACATGACTTCCAATTATTAACATAATATCACCAAGTAAATTTTATAATAAAGAAAATAAAAAAGCAACTTTAATAAGTTGCTTTTAATTCATAACCAAATATTAGTTAGTATCTGCTGTACCTTGGTTAGAGCATGCACCAGCATATACGAATTGAATTGCAGTTCTGTTAGCTACTGCTAATAATTTAGCATATGATGTATCTGTAGATGGAACATCTTTGTGAGTTATTGTAGCAGTTCCACTTGTTGTAGATGTCTTCTTATACATATTTTCTAGTCCTGTATGAGCTGCAGCAACGTTTGTATTGTAAACACTGTTAGCATCTCCTTTTTCACTATAAATATAATCTGTTCCATGTTCAGCTAATTCTTTTCTAGTTAAGAATTGAACTCCTTGTCCAGCTCCATCTTCACCGATGAAGAAATAGTTAAATCCTTTTCCTGTATAAACTACTCCTACATAAGCATAGTTCCATGTATCACTAAATGGAGATTGTCCTCCAGATTCAACTGATACACAAGATTTTCCATCTTCATGTCCAACTGGGATCATGTAAAGTGTATCTGTTGCATAGAAACGTAATTTGTCTCCTTCACTTGCTTTGTTTTTAACTGCATCTACATATGCTACTGCTGAATCTACATAAGCGCTCTTTCTTGAATTTTGAATGTAAGATGTTACTGATGGAATTGCAATGATCATTAAAACACCTAAGATAATGATAACTGCTAATAATTCGATCAAAGTAAAACCTTTCTTATTGTTTTTCATCATAATAATTTTCCCTTCTTCCTCTCTTATTATAGTTAAATCATAGCACATACTATTATTATAGTCAATTATCAAAAAATAATTATATGAAGATTTAACATTTTATTTTACACATGAAAAAAACAACTTTATTTTAAAGTTGTTTTAGCCATAATATACTGCGTTTGCTCTAGATACTTTAGTTTTAATATCTTGATAGTTTGTTGCTGCTTGATCTAGATAATCCATCTTTAAATCTGCTCCCTTTACAACTAGTTCAAATCTATCAACACTCTCTAAATCGTCTAGTCTTGCTAAATTAATTCCTCTATTCTTTGCAATCATATCAGAATCTTCATTAGAACATGTTTCATCACCACAAGATACTAGATGAACATAATAAACCATATTCAAGTCTCCTGATGGCATTGTCTCTCCAATAACAGCTACAAAAGATTTATCTTTTGAATAATATGTGTCAAATGAAGAAACATCTAAGTTTAAGTTTTTAATTCTATTTAAAGATATAATTACAACAGTTGAAGAATCAGGATATTCCATCTTAGTATCACTTCTTATTGTATACTCAGCTGAACTAATAATTCTTTTTGCATCTTTAATAATAGAATCCCTTTTATTTTTATCAAGTGTAGATACTATATTAGGAATAGCAATTGTCATAATTACACCTAAAATAATAACTACCGCTAATAATTCTATTAAAGTAAATCCCTTTTTATTTTTCATAAAATCACCATACCTTAATAAAATTATAATATTAATATCATTTATTTTCAATAATTAAGACAAAAAAAAGAACTGCTAGACAGTCCTATTTTTGTAACATACTCATTAAATTAACTTTAAACATATCTTTTTCAGGATTGCTCTTTGAAATCATGACACCTTTATAAGTTGATAATTCAGTACGATGTCCTTCATCAAGAATTCCTTCTGGAGTAATATTAGTTAAAAGAATAATATTCTTATCTTCATATACAGTATAATGTAATCTAATTTCTCCATGTACTTTAGCAAATAATTCTGCTGTAGGCAATTTTAACTCATAAGATTTAGTATTGTCTTTTTTAGATACAGATACTAATTCTCCTAAGAAGTTTCCGTTTCTAATTTCTGGATAATATTCGAAAGTTAATTTCTTGAAAGCAAACATATTATATTTTCTTAATGTTCTTTCTTTCTTTCTAAAATCATTTTCATTTTGATATTCAAATATATAACATTGTTTCATAGTATTCAACCCCCTACCTGAACAATACATCTTCAACCCCATTTTCTAGATGTGATAGTATTATAGCATAAAAAAAGAAAAAAGTCAAACTTTTTCTTCATTTTTTCGTTGTCATATAAGGGTTAAAGTGAATTTGATGGCAGTCCTAGTCAAGTTGTTTACATTAACCTCATTAAAGGAAGGAACAATTTTTAGATCTCTACCACTAGGAATTATGAATCCTCTTGATATAATTATTGCTTTAACTAACTGGTTTATTGCTCCTGCTCCAATTGATTGTAATACAACGATATTATCGCGTTTTAGTATATTTGTTATTGCTCCTGCAACGTTATTTGGGTTTGATTTACTTGATACTTTTAATAGTTCCATAATTATGCTCCTCTCATTTAATAATATGAAAAGATAACAATTATAGAACAAAAAAAGATGGCTTACGCCACCTTATTAAAATTCTAATTTTTCAATTTCTTCTTTAGGTTGTTCAGCTTCAGCTTTTACTTCTTCTACTTTAACTTCTTCAACCTTAACTTCTTCAGCCTTTGGCTCTTCTTTAACTTCTTCTACTTTTGGAGCTTCAGTAACTGGTTCTTCAACTTTTACTTCTTCAACCTTAACTTCTTCAACTTTTGGTTCTTCTTTAGCTGGTTCAACTTTTACTTGTGCTCCTGCATATGCTTCACGAACATTTTCTGTAGGAATTGGAGCTGTATTTTCTAATGGATTTGCTCCTCCATAAATTTCTCTTGGTTTTTCTTCTAATACTTCTGCAACAGGTTCAGGACTTGCACCACCATAAACAACTGGTTCAGGTTTCTTTTCTTCTTCAGCTGGTGCATCTAAAGTCTCAACTTCTTTTACAACTGATGATGTATCAACAACTGGAGCTGGTGGAGTTACTTCAGGAGCATCTAATGTTTCAGGTTTAACTTCATCTAAACTTTCAACTGGTGCTTCTGGTTTAACTGAATCAAAATTAATTGTTTCAGCAACTGGTGCAACTGCAACTTCTTTAACACCATCACCTTCACTTGGTACAACAATTGGAGTTGTATCAGTAACAGCTGGCTCAACTGCAGCTACTTCTTCCTTAACCTCTTCCTTAACTTCTTCTTTTACTTCTTCTTTAGTTTCAGTAGCTTCTACTGGTTTATCTTCTGATTTTGCTTCATCAGTAGCATTATCAGATTTTAACTTTTTATTTTCTTTAAAGTATAAAGCTATACCAACTGCAAGGAAAATAATTCCTACAACAATACAAATACAAGCTGGTGTAGTTATAAACTCTCCAAAATCAAAACTTAATAATTCAAAAATATTCATATTCATATCCTTCTTCCCTAATCTATTCTAATAAAATAATAACAAAAAATAATATCAAATGCAAGTGCTATTTTAACAAATTGAGATTAAATAAATCCCATATATCTCTTTTATCTGGCAAACATGTAAAGTTCATTTTTTCCTTCTTAACAGGGTGTATAAATTCTAGTTTATAAGCCCATAATGCAATTTGTTTATTATCTTGCTTACCATATCTTTGATCACCATATAAGCTGTGTCCTCTTGACGCAAATTGGACTCTTATTTGATGATGTCTTCCTGTAAGTAATTCTATTTCAACTAAGGATAATTTATTACTACTATTTTCTTCAATTACTCTATAATTTAAAGTTGCCTTTTTACCTTCATTCTTGTTTGTTACAATTGTATTTCCATCTTCTTTTTTTAGTAAATAATCTTCAAATGTTCCATTACTATCTAAAAAACCATTTACTACTGCTAAATATTTCTTAGTGAAGTTATGTGTTTTCATCATATCAGTTAACCTTGATGCCGCTTTAGAACTTCTTGCAAACACCATAACACCACCAACTGGTCTATCAAGTCTATGAACAAGTCCTAGATATACATTTCCAGGTTTATTATATTTTTCTTTAATATATTCTTTAACTATTGTTAATAAATCTTTATCGTTTGTAGCATCAGCCTGACTTAGTATATTACAAGGTTTTACTACTACAATAATATGATTATCTTCATATAATACTTTTAAATCACTAACTTTCATATCTAGCAACCACTCCACAAGGAAGAATTAGATCATCACCACTTGATTGTAATCCAATCTCTTCTGCATAAATCTTTCCTTTATACTTCTTGCCTACTGTTAGTTTTAAAAGATTTGTAAACACTTCTTTAGAAAGTGCTGTTGTATAAGTATTAACAATTACAAATAATGGATTATCACTTAGAATTTGTACACATAGTTCTAGTAAATGGAACAAATCTTTTTCAATATCCCATACTTCTTTGTTAGCACCTCTTCCATAACTAGGTGGATCCATTATTATGGCATCATACTTATTTCCTCTTCTTATCTCACGTTCTACAAACTTAACAACGTCGTCTACTATATATCTTACTTTTTCACCTTCAAGATGATTGCTCTTAACATTTTCTTTAGCCCAATCAGTCATTCCTCGTGATGAGTCAACATGACACACGAAAGCTCCTGCAGAAAGACATGCTACTGTAGCAGCACCAGTATATGCAAATAAATTTAATACTTTAATATCTCTTTTAGCATTCTTAATCTTATCAATACAAAAATCCCAGTTAACTGCTTGTTCAGGGAATAATCCAGTATGCTTAAATCCCATTTGTTTAATGTTAAAAGTTAAATCTTTATACTTAACTTGCCAAAATGGTTCAATCTTTCTTAAATTTTCCCAGCTTCCTCCACCAGTATTACTTCTATGGTAAATAGCATCAATATCATTATATTTCTTACTTAAATTACCATTATTCCATATTATTTGTGGATCTGGTCTTAATAATTTATACTTTCCCCATCTTTCTAACTTCTCGCCATTTGAAGTAGCAATTAATTCATAATCTTTCCATTCATTTGATATAAGCATAAAATCACCTCTATAAATATCTATTAAAATAATAACATTTTTTTAGTCATTAAAAAAGAGCTTAATCTTTTTTAAGCCCATATTTATTTCCTAGTGCAATTAGTATTCCACCAACACTATTTCCTAAAATCATTACAAGTAAGTATAATACAGTTTTAAAGTCCCAAGCGTTTGCCGCTGAAAAATAATACATATTAGCAACACAGTGCTCAAATCCACAAATTATAAATACTGTAACACATAAGAATACTGCAAAGTATCTTCCAACATCAGTTAATCTCTTATATAAATCAACTGCTAAAAACATTAACATTCCACAGAATATTGATAATACAAATATACTTAATAAGTTATCATTTAACTTAGCATCAGCTGCAGCTTTAGCAACTTCATTTAACTTATCTCCATATCTTGTTACTAATAATAAATATCCACAAGATATAGTACCAATTAAGTTACCTACTAAAGTTAAGAATAACTCCCATAAATAATTAATCTTATTATCAATTACATAACCAATTTTACCTGTGTATAAGTTGTAACCATTAACTACAACCATAAATAATCCAATACCAAATAAAAAAGCCCCTAATTCTGTTCTATTTAGCATTAAAAATATTGTTCCTCCTATACTTATCACTACACCTGATAAGATAGCTCTTAATAAAATCTTAAGACTATTATCTGTCTTTTTTTCTTTACTTTTCATTTTTACCTCCCAATAAGTCTTTAAGTTTTAAACTTGCTTCATATATATCATTTTTCTTTAAATTCTTATTATTATCATTTAAGTTTTTGATTGCTTCTTTCATACTACAATTATCTTTTATCATAGTATCTACTATCATTGCTTCAATTGAAATAGTATTTTCTATTTTAGATTCATTTGGTTTTTTTTCAATAACTATTGCATATTCTCCTTTTTCTATATTAGGATCATTTTTAATTTGTTCATATACGTCTTCAATTCTTCCATAGAATCCTCGCTCATGAATCTTTGTTAAATCAGATGCAATATAAACTGTAGCATCTTTAAATATTTCAACTAGTTTACTAAATAACTTAACTATTCTTTTTGGTGATTCATATATTACAAATGTATTTACTGTTAGATTTTTAATTCTATCAATTTCTTCATTAAATTTTGTATTATCTGTTGGTAAAAATCCAATGAATGCAAAATTAGCTGTATCAATTCCTGATACTGATAAAGCACTAACAACAGCACTAGCACCAGGAATAGCATAAACATTAATTCCTTCTTCTCTTGCTTTTCTAATCAAAATATAACCAGGATCAGAAATACAAGGTGTTCCAGCATCAGTTACTATAGCAATATCTAAACCTTTTTTCAAATCGTCAATTATGAAATTACTTTTAGATAGTTCATTAAATTTATGATATGCTACTAATTTTTTCTTAATTTCAAAATGGTTTAATAATTTAATTGTTTGTCTTGTGTCTTCACATGCTATATAGTCAACACTTTTTAATATATCAAGTGCTCTTAACGTTATATCTTGCAAATTCCCAATTGGAGTTGCAACTACATATAAGTTTCCCATATTAAATAACCTTTAATAACACTAACAAATTATAAACAATGAAGACTGCACCTAAGGCCATTATTGAACAAGAAAGTATTACATACCAATCGATTTTAATTTTCTTTTTCATAAAATCACCAAGTTTATTATAACATAATAAAAAAAGAAATGAATATCATTTCTCTTTTAACATGTTTCATCACAGGCATTGATAAAGAATTTATCAAAAACTTTTTCTTCTTGATCAAGCATTTCTTGTGTTAATTCTTCTCTTGAATCTTTTTGTAATTCAGATTTACCAGTAACCATTCTTACCGCTTTTCCTTTACTAATATAGAAGAAGTTTGGTGCATATATTCTCTTTTCTCCTACAGCTACATCTTCTCCATTATTATCTTTTACTGTATATTCTCTTAATAATGAATCAAATAATTCAAGTAATTTCTTATAATCTTCTGTTCCTTCTTTTTCAAGTTTTAATTTACCATCTTCATCAATAACATATTGATCTCTTATAAGTTCATTACCTTCATCATCCCAAATATCAATATAATATATTTTTTCTATATCATTTTCTCTTGATACTTTATCAGCCATTTCTATTACACTACGGCACCATGGACATAATCTAGATCCAAAATAAACATAGAAAGAATCACCATTATCTATTTTCTTCATTAATTCTTCCATAGTTATTTCTACAAATCTGTTATCTTCACTTAACTCAATAGTTCTATGTTCTTTTCCTTTTGAATTAGTCTTACCATTTAATGATTCATAATCTTCTTTAAATGCTAAAGCTGCTTTATTATCTATTTTCTCATCTTTACTACTAAAGCATCCTGAAAATGCTATCAAACTTACTACTAATAATAAATATATTAATACTCTTTTTTTCATACTTCCTCCAATATATAAATTATTTTATCAAAATTTAGTTTGTTTTAAAAGAAAAAGCATGTTATTTATGCTTTTTTAATATTGTTAATGATGTCCATATACTCATCAAAGAAAAACAGTTTATATTTTTCCTTATTTATTTGACAATCTAATCTAAAGTGCAATATGTCTTCATCACTATACATCCATGGTTTTTTGCTACCTATAAAATGTACTATTTTAATATCTTTGAAATGATAATTATATTCATTAATATAACTATCAACTAAATAATGAAACATATTATAGTTTTCTGATATAGCTAAATTAAGATCTTTCCAATTAAAATACTCATTAATAATATCTTGATCTCCAACATCTTTATCAAATTTATGATTTACTAATATATCTTTCATTTTATCTAATATACCTTTTTCTGGTACAATTACCATCATACCAGAGTTTATTCCATCCCAGTCTTTAACGTGTTCTTTCCCTGAAATAGCTCCAGACATATGTGGCATATCAAATAATTCGTCTATATTTTTAGCAATGTACATATCACTATCTAAGTAAACAATTTTGTCAAAATCAGTTAATTCAAATACATACAATTTGTCAAATGTATTAACCCAGTAACCATAAGATTTGTTATCGATTAATGAAGAAGCATCTATTTTAGGTTTCTCTATTAGAATGTACCCTCTTCTTTTTAAATCTTCTTTTATATCTTTATCAATAGTTTCATTAATTACTACAACAAATTTATTATACTTAGGATTTGTTTTCTTTAAAGATTCGAAAAGTGCGACCACACCTTCGTAATAACTATTCGTACTTAAAACAGTAACATACGCATAATTCAAAATATCACTCCTATAACTCTTCCTCTAAGAATTCATTTTCACATGTTAAATTAATTTTTAAATCTTTTAATGTTTTTCTATCACCATTTGTAACTATATATGTAGCATGTGCTTCACAATCTTTTAGTTTAGATAAACATGACATCGCTTTAGCAGCAAGTGGATTAGTAACAGAACAAATACTAAGTGCTGTTAACACTTCAGAAAGATTTAATATATCCCCTGACCCCATTTCTTTCTTTAATTTTAATATTGGCTCTAATACTGTTGGTGATAACAAATAAATATCATCAGGTATTTTACTCAAATACTTAATTGCATTTAATACAACAGTTCCACCTGGAGTCATTAAGTTTGTTTGTTTTCCAGTTATTATCTTCTTGTTTACTTTCATTGCAATAACTGGTAATCCATTTTCTTTCTTCTTCTTTTCAAGTGCTGGTGTAATTACATCTAAGTAAGTTTCATCTATATTTATCTCATTCATTAATAATTTAATTTTCTTATAAGTATCTTCATCACAAAGACCCATTTTAAAATTATTAAGTTCATTATAATATCTCCTAACAATTTCTTTTTTAGAAGCTTCTTCTACTACCTCATTATTAGTAATACAGAATCCAACCATATTTACACCCATATCTGTTGGTGAGAAATAAATATCTTTTTGAGATACCTTACTCAATATATTTTTTAAAATTGGGAACGTTTCTATATCGCGATTGTAGTTAACTGCTGTTTCCCCATATTTTTCCAAATGGAATGGATCAATCATATTAACATCTTTTAAATCAGCAGTAGCTGCCTCATATGCTAAGTTAACAGGATGTTTAAGTGGAAGATTCCATACTGGGAAAGTTTCAAACTTAGCATATCCAGCATTTACGCCTCTTTTGTTTTCATGGTAAATCTGAGACAAACATGTAGCAAGTTTTCCACTTCCTGGCCCAGGAGCATTAACCAAAATCAACTTCTTAGTTGTTTCAATATAAGGATTAGCCCCATATCCTTCTTCACTTACAATTGTATCAACATCTGTTGGATATCCCTTTGTATATGTATGAATATAAGTTCTTATTCCGTTTCTATTTAATTTTTTAATAAACTTATCAACACTTACTTGATTCTTATAAAGTGTTACAACAACACTATTAACAGAAAATCCCATCTTTTTAGATTTATTAATTAACTTTAAGACCTCAAGGTCATATGTAATCCCATATTCTCCTCTTGTTTTGTTCTTTTCAATATCTCCCGCATTTATACAATATATAATTTCTAAATCATTCTTAAGCTCTTTAAACATGCTTATTTTAACATCGCTTTTAAAACCTGGAAGTATTCTAGCTGCATGGGAATCGTCAAACAACTTGCCTCCAACTTCCAAATAAAGTTTGTCAAACAATTTAAATCTTTCTTTAATCTTTTGACTTTGTATTTTTACATACTTATCGTTATCAAATCCTACTTTCATAATATTTTACCTTCTCCTAATATAATAATACACTTTTTAGAAGATTTTTCATATTAAAAAATAAGATTGTTTACAAAGTTTTTTGTGATATTAAATAGTATTTTCTTAATAACATTGAAATTATTGAATTAAAAAAACATAAGATAATCTTATGTTTTACATTCATTTAAATTTATTTATTCTTTATTTGATTTCTTGTTTACAAATACAAGTTTTCTTCCCTCTTCATCTTTTTGTAAACCAATAGGTTCTTCACCATCATTTAATGGAGGAAAAAAGTCACACGAATTTAAGAATGCTAGTGAATCATCCTTTTCTTCATTCTCCTTAAGTTGTGTATAAAAACCATCTCTATCGAATAAGATTAAACCATTTAACAAATATCCTTCTCTAGACATTTGATATTTAGTACTTCTATAGTTACTAGCATCATCATAAGAAAGAAAAAGGTCTACTCCATATTCATCAACGAAATGATCTCTTCGCTTTTTCGTTCTATCATTATAGTAATCAATATGGTTTTCAAGATATCTCTCACCAGTCATTCTTCTTACAATTACAACACTTAGCTGGAAGTTAGACGAATAATCTGATTCATATGGAATAGCATAAATACATTCCACATTATCAAAAATCTCATATTGTTTAACAAGCCTTGCTAATTCGTAACATAAATTTTCTCTTTGGTTCCCTTCTAATGTTATTGATTTCATAATACCCCCATAAAGCACTATGTATTATATACAAATACCTTAAAAAAATCAATATATTATTTTCTTTTAAGTACTATGATTGAAATTAGTTTAAATATTATAAATACTACTAAATTTACTATTACTATAGTAGCTCCAGTTGGAGTTGCATTAAAGTATGAAATTAATAACCCAATTATAAATGAAATAATTGATATTACTACACTTGATATTACTACACTTTTAAACTTCTTAAATATCTGCATTGAAGAAAGTGTTGGGAATAATATTAAACTAGATATTAATAGTGATCCCATAAGTCTCATACCAAGAACTACTACTATAGAACATAAGCTTGCAAATATAATATTGTAAAAATTAGTATTAATTCCAATAGATTTTGCAAAATTCTCATCAAATGTAATTGCAAATATTTTATTGTAAGATAACAAATACAACAAAATTACAACAATAGATAAAACTACACTAATAATAACGTCTTTATCACTTATCGATAAAATACTACCAAACAAATAATTGTTTATATCTGTATTAACTCCTGTTACAGATATTGCAAATGTACCTATTGCAAGAGATGATGCTGATATCAAAGCTATCATTGAATCTCCATGAATTTTACTACTATCATTTAATCTCAAAATTAAGAATGATACTACTATTACAATTGGTATTGCAAATTCAAGTGGTGCTATACCAATAATTGATGCAATGGCAAAAGCACCAAAACCTACATGTGATAATCCATCACCTATCATAGAATTTCTTCTTAACACTAGTGAAACTCCAATTAATGAAGCACATAAAGAAATCAAAAGTCCTACTATAAACGCTCTAGTCATAAATGTATATGAAAACATTTCTAAAATATCATTAATCATTATGTATTCTCCTTACAAACTCATCAACTGATCCAAAGAAAATATCATTTTCCCTTAATGAAAGAATCTTGTTTCCAATCAAATTGTCATGGTCTAAATCGTGAGTAATCATAATTATTGTTATTCCATAGTTTTTATTTAGATCGTTTATAGTTTTATATAAATCTGCTTTAGATTTACTATCTAAATTATTAGATGGCTCATCTAGTATTAATAACTTACTTGTTGCACACAAGCTTCTTGCTAATAATACCTTTTGTCTTTGTCCACCTGATAAGTCACAAAAACATTTGTTTTTTAAATTTTCTATTCCCAGAATTTTTAAATTCTTATCAGCCTCTTCTTTTTGTTTCTTTGTATAAAACAATTTGTATTCATTACTATTCAATGTTCCTGATAATACTATTTCATAAACAGAAGCAGGAAAACTAGAATCTACTTTTGTCTCTTGTGGCATATAACCAATAAAATTTTGTTTTAATCCATTATAGATTACTTTTCCTTTAATTGGTTTGATAAGACCTAAGATACCTTTTACTAAGGTAGACTTTCCACTTCCGTTTGGTCCTACTATACATATAAAGTCATTTTCATCAATACTCATATTAATATGTTTTAATATGATATCTTTGTCATACCCCAATGTTAAATTTTTAAGTTCTATTAAACTCATACTATCACCTAATTCAACGCTTCTTTTATTACTTCAATATTCTTTTTCATTATATCAACGTAAGTTGTTCCTTTATCAAATTCTTTTTGTGAAATGTTATGTGCAGAATTAAATTCCAACACCTTTGCTCCAGTTTCTTCATTAATTGTATTTGCTATGTTTCCATTTGATAACTCTATTTTTATAACTACTGGAATATTATCTTTTTTTACTTTATCAACTAAAGCTGAAATTGTTTTAGCACTTGCTTCACTTTGATCTGAACATCCCTTAAATGCTGCTGTATAACTTAATCCATATTCCTTTGCAAAATAAATAAATGGGAATCTATCACCTACAACTATTTCTTTTCTTTTTGCGGAAGATACTATTTCTCTAAATTCTTTATCAATTGATTCTAATTCGCTTATATAAATATTTGCATTTTCTTCATACTTATCACTATTATCTTTATCCATCTCTTTTATTTCTTCTTTTAATCTAGATATAATCTTAATGGCATTTACTGGACTTGTCCAAATATGTTCATCATACTCTTCCTCTTCCTCATCTTCATGTTCTTCTTCATCTTCCAAAACATCAAGTTCTTCTTCATCAATTAAATCAACATAATCCATTATTTTTATTATTTTTGTTTTTGATGGGTCAATATCATTTAAAATATCTTCAATCCATGAATCAGATTCTCCACCAACATAAATGAAAATATCACTATTTTTTATATTAATAATATCTTGCGGAGTTGGTTCAAAATCGTGCATCTCTCCACCTGGTGTTAAAAGCATTTGAACATCAACATCATCAATATCTTTTGTAACTGCCCTTGCAAAATCATAACAAGGAAAATTACTTGCTATAATTGTGTACTTACTATTACTCTTCTTATTTCCACACCCTACTACCAAAAATGGTACTGCTAATATTAACAATACAGTTAAAAACTTTCTCATAATAATCCTCCATTATTTACACTTCTTGCATAACCCATTAATAATAATATGACTTTTATCAACTGCAAAACCATGTTCCTTTGTAATATGATTTGATAACTCACTAATACAGTCACAGTCAATATGTTCTAATGTGCCACAATTATTACATTTCAAATAGAAATGATTATCTTTATCACATGATGATAAATACTGATAATATGTAACATTATCTTTACCAATTTCTTTTGATATAACTTCTTTATCCACTAAATCATTTACTATTCTGTAAATTGTAGTTAATCCAACTTTACCATTTAAACTATTATAAATATCTTTAATAGTAAACTCTGTTTTCATATTTTTCAAAACATCATATATCAAGTCTTTTTGTTGAGTTTTATAGTTATTTCTCATACGATCACCTCAATTTGAAAATGATTTCCATATTCAATTATACATTTTTTTCAAATAAATGCAACAAAAAAATAGGATATTATCCTATTTCTTCAATCTACACTCAATTATCAATAATTACAGTACATTTAAACTTCTAAGATTGTTTGAAATAACATCAACACATAAATCAATAAATATTTTTACATCTGTCAAATCAAAAACCATATCTTTCGTTGTTTTACTATTTGCTATTATCTCACTTGCATTGTTCACAATTAGATAAAGACTATCCATTGGTATTTCATCCATTATTTGATCTATCTTTGGAATTTCGTTATAGAAGATTTTCAAATCAAGATCATACTCATCTATTAGCAAAGTATTCATATTTGTATAATCATTATAAATATACAATAAAAGCATTTTACCATTACACTTAATAACAGAACCATCTTTTTTAGTAATCATATTTTTATCTTCATCAAATACTTTAGGAAGAAAATATTTAAACCACAAATAATCTGCATACAAATGAATATAATATCCTAAAATAAAATCATCATTTAAATTATTACCATACTTCTTTAAAAATCTATCTAAATTTGGTAATTCAGTTTCTGGATTATCCAAAAAGTGAGTTATCATTTTATCTTGTCCAATATGTTTAGAAATATCTGGTGATATTGTTCCAATAAACAACTTACTTTTATCTCTATTTAATTTTTTATTTAATTCGCTAGCTATAGCAATATGTATCATAGACGATGCCATACCTACCACCTCTTACTATATTAATTATACTAAAAAAAATAAATCTTTTTAAGATTTATTTTATTTTTTTCTATACATTAACACTGCGTCTTTCAAATGCTTTAATGCTCCTTCAGTTCCTTCACAACCACTAATTGTAAATATTCTTGGATCTTCATACAATTCTTGATTAGCCCCATCATATTCTAATTCATAACACTTTTTATACATATACAAATATTCCATCAATAATTGTCCATCAGGATTTAAATTATCTGCTATCTTATTAAATAATAACGTCTTTCTTTTTGGATTTAAATATCCAGCAACATTTGAAAGCCAAATATTGTCATACTTTTCAGGCAAATTACAATCTACAACATCTTGATGGATAAATTTAGGTTCTACAATTTGTATTCTTTTTCTTGCTTCTTCATAACAAGTTGAATCTGATAAATAAACGTTACACTTCTTTAAGACTGCTGTTCTATTATCAGAATAGAATAAACCTTTTCTAATTGTAATACTATCAAACATAATAAAAAGATTATTCCAAAATTCATATGATTCACCATTTAATACTTTTAAAGTATCTTTTACTCTATCAAACTTTTCTTTGGAAAAGCAATTGTTTCCTTGTTCTTGATGCATTTTATCAAAGAAGTTAAAAAACTTCATAAAATTAATAAAATCTTGCATATCAAAACACAAAATGCTAGCCATCTTTAAATAATAATAATATTTAGCAAATGGTTGAATATCTATTTCCGTTACTTCCTTTGCACCATTTAAAATGGCATTTATTGCTTGATCACCACTAGATCCTACTGTTAAAAGGGATTTACCATCTAAATCAAAGAAACCGATATACTCAGAAATATTTTCGGTAGCAAAAGGATAAATCTTTGAAAATGACTTATCATAATTACTAGTAACTATTAAATCACTACTACACATCTCAATTGCTTTTTTCATATTTGCTTCAAATTCTTTAGACATATAAATCACCTCCTCAAAAAATCTTTTGATATTATAGCACAAAAAAAATAAAATCAAAAGATTTTATTTTTTATAATAATCCATATATTTATATCCTATTTTCGTATATATATCTCTTGCTCTTGGTAATCCAAACAAGTCTGCTATAAACAAATTATAAAATTCATCTAATAAAAACAAACTACATAAAGAAATACTAATTATCAAAAATGTTTTTTTTGATGCTCTTAACGAAATAAATTCAAAAAATGGTAAAACAGCGTAAATAAGGAATAAAGCAGATAAACCAAATGATACTACACTTCTTAAACAAACAAACCCATCTATATTTCCAAAATTCAATATTTCTGTATTATAATCCCAACATCTAATTCCACCATTTAATTCATACATAAGATATCCTGCAATATATTCCAATATTCCTGTTGAAATTGCAGCTATTAAGAAAACCAAGATTGGCTTCTTTTTAAATTTTCTTGTTAAAAAGATAATCATAATAGCACCTGTTGCATAAATATTTATCCATGGCAAAAAATTTGCTCCCCTATAATAAAATGTCTTCATACCACTATTGAAAAAATAAAAAATGAATTCATAAAGCCAACCAAAGAAACCACTAAATACAACGACTAAACAAAGTACTCCTATTAACTGCCATCTCTCTAATTTCAATTCGTTATTCAAATATTTTTTGTAAAATTCTTTCATGTTTACCATCCTTACAATAAAATTATATCATAAAAATAATCATATTATTGTTCAACTTTAATTTTTAAATTATAATATAAGTATAATATTAGGAGAATAATATGAGATTTAAAGAATTTTTGATATTTATTATCATTTTTACAATCTTATACTTTGTAAGTTTTGCGATATACGATTACATTACAAATAAAAAGGCTGTTCAAAAAAGAGATGAAGACAAAGAAAAGTTATTTAACATTCAATTATATTTTAAATATGCCGAGTTTTATTTAATTCATTCTACTATAAATGAGGAATTACTAAAAAAGATAACATCTGATCTTGCAAATAACTTAGTCATTTCTTTATCAGGTTATTCACAAGAAAACAATATTTCGGTGGAAGAATTGATTATAATCATTTCGTTTCTTGAATATGAAGATTTAATACCAAAAAGAGCTGTTTTAATTCATCAAGATTGTACCACTCCTTTGACAGAAAAAGATGAAACATTAATATTGAAATTTTCATTATTATTTATTAATAAATATAATTACAAAACGGTTCTAGAAAAAGCTGGATTTAATTCAGATAAAGAAATTGAATATTTAAGTAGTAGAAACCTTTTGATAGGAATGAAAATAATTGATCAAAATCTAATTTATTTTGAAGGTGATGAAAATGATTAAGAAAAGAATTATAGTATATGTATTTTTAGTTATTGTTTTCACACTATATAATTTCTACTATAGACCAATTGCTGGTAACCCTCTGATCACTAAAGAGTATAAAAATAGCGAGGCATATATTAACTCTTTATATATGAGTGATGAAATGTTCAAGAAAAACGTATTAAGTCCTAGTGAATATTATGCATATGAAGAAATGATAGATGCTAGCTTAAAAGATAAAACAACAGTAAGAATAAAATGTGAAACAAATTGTAAATCTCTATTATTAAGAAGTTACTACTCATTATACTTAGATCATCCTGAACTAATTAGTTTTGTTGGACTTAACTATTATAAAGTTGAAAATGGTTATATAGAATATGAAAACTATGGAAACCTAAGTACAATAAGAACATATTTTGGTACAAAAAGAATAGAACGTGAATTAGACATAATAAGGAATGAAACAAAAGATATGAGCGACAAAGAAAAAATAATCTATGTCTATGACTATGTTGCTTCACATCAATATGATAGATTATTTACATTTACTAAATCTAATCAATCTGCATATAGTTTCTTTACTGGAGGAAAATCAGTATGTGCTGGTTTTGCAAAAGCATCTCAATTAATATTTCAAAACATAGGTATAAAATCATATCTAGCAATGACTTCCGAACATATGTGGAACTACGTTGAATATGAAGGAAAATATTATGTATTTGATGCAACAATGGGAGCAAGTTTAAGTGATAAAGGTAGTCCTCATTTCTACGATGGGCTTGGTGAAACTACTATAAAAAGAACTGAAGGAATATATATTGAATTATATCCTGAAATTGAAAAAGAAAGACTTAAAGACATTTTTGAGTTATAAAAAAAGAGTGAATATAATCACTCTTTTTAATTTATTTATTATTTTTCTAAACGCAAGTATATCCACCATCAATAGGTAAAATTACACCAGTAACATAACTTGCTTCATCACTTGCTAAGAAAATTGCTCCTGCATTTAATTCTCCTTCGTTTCCATAACGACCTAGTGGTACTGTAGATTGCATATAAGCAGTAAACTCAGGTGTAATTAATGTTTCATGAGTTAATTCTGTATCAAAGTATCCTGGACAAATTGCATTTACTGTTATACCATCCTTAGCTAATTCACTAGCTGCTGCTCTTGTAAAGTTAATAACTCCACCTTTTGAAGTATGATAAGCAATTGTTCCCATTGCCATGTTACCAACCATACCATACATTGAAGCTATATTGATAATTCTTCCATACTTATTTTTCTTCATTATTTTTCCGAACTCACGAGTTACATAGAATACTGAATCCATATCTGTTTTGATTGTGAAATCCCATTCTTCATCAGTCATATCTAAAACTCCAGCATTCTTTGCACTTCCTGCACAGTTAACCAAAATATCTACTTTACCAAAAGTTGATTCAGCAACTCTTGCAGCTTCTGCTATTTCTGCAACGTTTGTAACATCACACTTAACAGGTAATACTCTTACACCCATTGCTTGTAATTCACCTTTTAATTCTTCTAACTTTTCTACTCTTCTAGCTAATAAAACTAAATCTGCTCCTTGTTTTGCAAATGCTTTTGACATTTGTTTTCCTAAACCACTGCTAGCTCCAGTAACTACTGCTACTCTACCCCTTAAATTAAACATATTATTCCTCCTCACAAACACTTAAACTAGTGTTATAACATACATTGTAATTGTACCACACTTGTTAATATTAATTGATATGAACATATAAAAAATAGTGTTACTTTACACTATTTTATTATCTTTGAATTCTTCATCATCGCCATCAAAATCTTCTTTTAATTTATTAAAATCCACTTTACCTAATTTTGTCTTTGGCAATTTTTTTCTAATTACAATTTCGCTAGGAACCATATATTTGGCTAAATGTTTTTTGCAGTGCTCTTTAATTTCATTTTTGACAAACAAACCATGAAATCCATCTTTTAAAACTACAAATGCTTTAGGTACTTCTTGCTTATACTGATGAGGAACGCCTACTACACTGCATTGTAATACAGCTGGATGAGATTCAATTACCTCTTCTATATGAGAAGGATAAACATTATAACCGCTTGTGATAATCATTCTCTTAATTCTACCTTTATAGAATAAGAATCCCTCATCATCCATATATCCTAAATCACCTGTATGAAGCCAAATATGTCCATCATCATGCACTTGTAATGCTTCGTTTGTCTCTGTTTCTTCATTTAGGTAACCCATCATCAACGCTTTGCTGTGGATAACTATTTCGCCAACTTCACCATAAGGAACTTTTTTTCTTGTTGCTGGATCAATGATTTTTACATGATTACCAGCAAGTGGAATACCAACAGATCCACTTTTATTTACATGATCATGTGCCATCGTTACACATGCTAAAGCTTCTGACAAACCATACCCTTGAGTTATTTTTGCGTTTGAGTTATGAGCACGCAAATAGTTATTTATTTTATCTTCCAAATTCTTTGGCAAAAGATCTCCACCACTTATTACATATTTCAAAAAAGATAAATCTAAATTCTTCTCGTTGTTACTATTAGCCAATGCTTCGAACAATGTTGGAACACCAAGGACGCATGTTGGCTTAGTCTTTTTAAATAAAGTGTCAAATCGTTTTGCATCAAATTTTGGTACTAGAATTGTTGAACAACCTAGTGCTAATGGTGTATGCATTAAAACCGATAAACCGAAACCATGAAAGTTTGGCATAATTGCTAATGCAGAATCACCTTGATTCAACCTTATTAAGTCTATTTCCTCACCCTTAGCAGCAAATATAAATGCTCTATTTTGTATTACAACATTTTTTGATTTACCAGAAGTACCACCAGAATGAAGAATTACGCATGGCATATCTCTTCCATATTCATGGATAGGAACCTCATCCTTTTTCTTAGATTCTTTATAAAACTTTCGCCATGATAAGTATATATATGATTTAGGATGATGTTTATATTTTTTCAATTGGCTTAAATTATAAAAAGTTCTCTTAAAAAAATTTAGAGAATCTCCAGGACTCACAAAAATTACCTTGTTCATTTCTATATCATTAATAAATGGTTCTATTTTTTCATATCTTGCATCGTATATAATTAAGTATTTACTTCTTGTTGAAATCAATGTTTCCTTTATTTCTTCTTCCGCAGATAAAGGATGTGTCATATTGGCAATAGCGCCAATCTTATTTAAGGCATATAGAGAAATTAAAGCTTCTGGTATATTAGGAAGAAGTATTGTAACAATATCTCCCTTTTTAATTCCCATTGAATAAAATCCCTTAGCAGCATTATCAACACTATTCATAAATTTAGCATAATTTATCTTCTTACCCAAATATTGAATAGCAACATTGTTAGGATATTTCTCTGCACTATTCTTTACCTGTCTATAAATAGAAATATTCGGAATCTTGTAATTCAAATCATCCTCGGTGTAAAACTTTTCCCATGGTTGATCTAACTTCTTTTTCTTTCTAAAAAAATCAAAAATAAACATATATATTATCCTCACTAGTTTAATCTATAAAAAAATATATTTTATTAAATTAATAATAAAACACAAGAAAATTATACCATAAAATGAGGAATTTTTACACAAATGTATAATAATTAAACTTAAGGAGATGATAAACATGGATTCTGACATGAAAGAATTATTAAATATGTTTAATATAATAAAAAGTATGGGGTATGTCCATTCTAAAAGAAAAGGAAGCACAGGAGTTGGATATACTTTTGAATGTTTAATTAATAAAGAAGAAGATAGTAATCCTGGACCGGATTTTAAGTCCATAGAAATTAAAACTATGCGATTTGTAAGCAAACAAAAAGTACATTTATTTAATGCTGCACCAGATGGTGACTGTGATTTTCCAATTAAAAATGTTTTAGATAAACTAGGTTATAAAAAAAATGATGTAAAAGCATGTTACATCAGTGTAGTTGCTAATAAAATGACATCAATAGGTTATTATAAAAGAGCAATACTAATAGTAAATTACGATAAAGAAAAAATATACTTAAAAGGATATAATCCATATGGTAACGAATTAGGATTAAATGTTTCGTGGTCTTTTGAAAGATTAAAAGAAAAAATAAACACCAAATTAAAAAAAATGGCCATAATCAAAGCACAAAACAAATTTTTGAATAATAATGAATTATTCTATTATGACAGGATTACTTTTTATAAATTAAAAAGTTTCAATACATTTATAAAATTAATAGAAGAAGGAATAATAAAAGTAACTTTTAAAGTAAAAGAACAATTTGATGAGCACTTGGAGAACCATGGGGTTGACTTCTCGATTGAAATCAAAGATATTGAACTTCTTTTTGACAAAATAAAAAACTAACTCTCGTTAGTTTATATTTAAAAATGGTCGAGAAGACAGGATTTGAACCTGCAACCCCTTGGTCCCAAACCAAGTGCTCTACCAAATTGAGCCACTTCCCGATTAACATTATAAACAATAAAATGGTGCGCTCGAAGGGATTCGAACCCCTGACCTTTTGGTTCGTAGCCAAA
>CAMKMS010000009.1 GCA_946413985.1 uncultured Mycoplasmatota bacterium | reverse complement strand
AAATAAAAAAATCATTATCAAATAATGAACAAGTTATTTTATTATTGAATAGAAGGGGATATTCAACATTTTTATCATGTACTAATTGTGGATATGTATATAAGTGCCCTAATTGTGATATTTCACTTATTTATCATAAGAGTAGTAATTCATATTTATGTCATTATTGTGGATATAGATGTACTAAAAGTGATGTATGTCCAAAATGTCATGAAGAAGCTATTAAAGACTTAGGTCTTGGTACTGAAAAATTAGAAAGTTTAATTGAAAAAAAATATAATGCTCGTGTTCTTAGAATGGATGCAGATACTACTAGTACTAAAAATGCACATTCTAAATTAATAAAAGAATTTAGTAGTGGGAATTATAATGTACTTGTTGGGACTCAAATGATATCTAAAGGATTAAATTTTGAAAATGTAAGTCTTGTAGGAATAATAAATCCTGATGCCTCTTTATCAATTCCTGACTTTAGAAGTAGTGAAAGGACATATGAATTATTAAGTCAAACTGCAGGAAGAGTTGGTAGATTTAATTTACCTGGAAAAGTTATTATTCAAACATATAATCCAACTAATTATGTATATGAAAGTGTAATTAAAAATGATTTTGATTCATTCTTTAATTATGAAATGAATATTAGAAAGAAATTATCTTATCCACCATATTATTACATTTGTGATGTTTTGGTTACTAGTAGTGATTATAATAATGCAAGTACTGGAGCAAATAAAATTAAAAAATACTTAGATTCATCATTAACTAGTGAATATATTGTTTTAGGACCTAGTGTATCAGGAATAGCAAAACTAAATAATAAATATAGATTTAATATTATGATAAAATATAAAAAATCAGATAAACTATATGAAGTATTAAGGGTTGTTAATAATATAGAAATTAAAAATGTGAATGTTGATATTAATATAAATATTTAATATAATTTATATGTATAAAATGAGGTGAGACAAATGAAAGATAAAAGAGTAGTTTTTATGGGAACACCTGAATTTAGTGTACCAGTTTTAGAAATGCTTATAAAAAACACTAATGTGATTATGGTTGTAACTCAACCTGATAGTTATGTTGGACGTCATCATGAACTTTCATATTCACCTATTAAAAAAGTTGCATTAAAAAATAATATTGAAGTTTATCAACCAGAAAGAATTAGAAAAGAATTTGATCATGTTTTGGAAGTAAAACCTGATATTATTATCACTTGTGCATATGGACAAATAATACCAAATGAATTATTAGATGCTCCAAAATATAAAGCAATTAATGTTCATGCATCATTGCTTCCTAAATTAAGAGGTGGTAGTCCACTTCATAGAGCAATTATGAATGGTTACTCTGAAACTGGAATAACTATTATGTATATGGCTCCTGGAATGGATGATGGTGATATAATTACTTCAAGAAGTATTAATATAACAGATGAAGATAATGTTGGAACTATTCATGATAAACTAAGTATTCTTGGTAGTGAATTATTATATGAAACATTACCATCTATATTTGATGGAACTAATAAGAGAATTCATCAGGATGAAAGCAAAGTTACTTTTGCTTATAATATCAAAAGGGAAGAAGAAAAAGTAGATTTCAACAAAACTGCTAGAGAAGTATTTAATCATATTAGAGGATTATATCCATTCCCATGTGCATATACAGTAATAAATGGTGAAGTAGTTAAGTTATGTGAAAGTAAAGTTGGAAAAGAATTAAGTGGAGAATCTTCTACTATAACAAATGTTTATAAAGATAGTATTGGAATAAAATGTAAAGATAGAGAAATACTAATAACTAGAGTTAAACCAAGTGGAAAAAAAGAAATGAGCGCTCGCGATTTTATAAATGGAAGAAATATAGAAGAATTAAAGGGAGCAAAGATATAATGGAAGAAGAGAAAAAGAAATTAACTAATGAGGAAATATTAAAACTAATAGCTATCGTAGCAGTTTTATTGGGAATTTTAATATATAGTATTTTTTCTAGTAATAATGGTATTAGTAAATTAATAAATAGTAGAGATAATATTGATATTGAAAAAATGCTTGAACCAATAAAGAATAATTATTCACTTACTATTTATAAAACATCTGATAATAGTAGTGATACTATTGAATATATTACAGATGGTAATTTGGAATTATATAATACAAATGACAAAGAAAATGGATATTTAATATATAAAGGAAAAACATATTATGTAGAATCAAGTAAAACTAAAATAAAAGAAGTAACAAAAAAACCTGATTATATAAATGACAAATTTACAAATATAGATTTTTTTAAAAAAGTGACTAAACATTGTAATATAGAGGATGTAAAAACTTCGAGATTTAATTGCTATATAGATATAAGTGATTATATTGATGAATATAATAATTATTATAAAACTGATTATGAATATAATGGTGAAGAAAAAGTATTATTTAAGATTAAACATGGTACTATTGTTAGTAATATAAGTGTTGATTATTCTGAAATAAATAAAATTATTAATAATGGTAGTATGCTAACATATGATATTTCAATTAAAAAAGTTAATGCTAATGATTATAGTAATTTACTAGAAGTATTTAAAGACACTTTAAAAAAATAATCTTTATATGTCGAAAGTAATGAAAAATATTATTAAAGTGCTATTATAGTTTTGGGAGGGATGATAATAGACAATATTAATAGTATTTTTAAGGAATTAGATAGTGAATTAAATAAATGTATTTTAAATATAGAGAGCAAAATCTTATAGGTTTTGCTCTTTTATTGACAAAAATGCCTATTTGTCGTAAAATTAGACTGGAAGAGAGGCTAAAAAAGATGTACGAAGAAAAGAAGTTTTTAACGGCTAGAGAAATATTAGAAAAAGATTTTAAAATTGATGCAAGGGGATATAGACCACAAGAAGTTGATCAATTTTTAGATATGATTATAAAAGACTATGTTGAATTTGAAACAACAACTAAAAAGATGATTAGCGAAATTAAAAGACTTGAAGATGAAAATTCTAAGTTAAAATCAGAAAATAGAAATCTAAAAGCATCTTTAGATATAGCTGGCTCTAATAAAGGAGTTACTAATGTTGACTTATTAAAGAGAATTAGTGACTTAGAAAAAGTAGTATATGGAGAATAATTCTTTAGACAAACGCTGCATATCTTATATGTAGAGGAAAGTCCATGCTCACTCAAACTGTGATGTTTGAAACGTTCGTGCTAGGGAAAAAAATAACCCTAGGTAATATGAAAATATTAACGGCTTCGAGGTAATCAAGACCTGATTACGCGTAGATATAAAAGTGCCATAGAGACGATGTCATTAGGAATAATGATGGTGGAACGAGGTAAACCCCACGAGTGAGAAACCCAAATTTGGTAGGGGAACCCATCAAGAATGAATAAGAAATTTTTGAGGGAAGGAGTAATCCTTAGATAAATGTTTGTCACCTTTTAGGTACAGAACATGGCTTATTAAGAATTATTATTTATTATAGGAGATATATTCATGAAGGAAATTGGTGAAAGTTTTAGGGAAGCTAGAGAAACTATAGGAATATCCAAAAGTGAAGTAATCAAAGATTTAAACATAACTGAAAGTCAACTTGATAATCTTGAAGATGGTAATATTAATGCTTTTAAAGATGTATTTTTTTTAAAAGAAACAATTAAGAAATATGCTAAGTATTTAAACTTAGATGAAGATGATATAATTGATAAATTTAATGATTTTATGTTTAATTATACTTCTAGAATTCCAGTGGAAGATATATTAGAACAGACAAGAGAAATTAAAATATTAGAGAGTAAGAATAATGAAAATAGAATAGTTTCTCCTTATACTGTTAAAAGAAAAAAAACAAATGGAATTAAATATGCAATAATTTATATTATATCTGTAATAATATTAGTTATTCTTGTTATTCTAATTGTTAAACATTTTACAGATAAACAAGAAAAGAATAATTATATTATAAATAATATAGTTGAAATGGAGATGTAAATATGAATGTACCAAATAAGATCACAATATGTAGAATAGCTTTATCAGTATTATTATTAATAATATTGATATTTCCTCTTGAGAAAATAGGAATTAGTTTTCCAGAACTATCAATAAGTCCAACTTTCATTATTGATAGTAAATATTTAATAAGTGGCGTTATATTTATGATTGCTGCTCTTACTGATTTTCTTGATGGACATTTAGCAAGAAAATATAATATGGTTACTGATATTGGAAAAGTAATGGATGCTATTGCAGATAAAATTCTTGTAAATGGAGTACTTATAGTTCTTGCAAATGAAGGTTATATTAGTGTTGTAGTTCCAGTTATAATAGTATCAAGAGATATAGTTGTTGATTCAATTAAAATGGTTGCAGGTCAAAAAAATGGGGCAGTTGGTGCTTCTAAAGCAGGAAAAGCAAAAACTATGTGCATGATGATAGGAGTTACATTATTATTCTTCTATGATCTACCATTCTCTTTATTTAATTTCTATCCTGCTAAAGTGTTGATATTGATTGCTACAATATTATCAATAATAAGTGGTATTCAATATTATGAAAAAAATAAAAAGTTTTTAGGAAAATAACAATATTTAAATATATTGTTATTTTTTTAAAACTATATTTTGATGATTTATATGTATTAAAACTCATAAAATATAATTATTTATCACTATTTTAAAACAAAAAATAATTATACAAATAATTATTTTTTTATAATTGAAAAATAAACAAACAAAAGTTTGTAAAAAATTGTTGACAAAGATTAATAATTGTTTTAAAATTAAACTATCGAAGGAGATTTAGACTTATGAAAAAAGAGAAAGATAAAACATTAGATCAAGTCTTAGCTGATATTGAAAAACAATTTGGCAAAGGCGCAATAATGAAATTAGGAGAAAAAGGTGTTAAGAATATAGATGTTGTATCTAGTGGATCAATTGCTTTAGATCAAGCACTAGGTGTAGGGGGATATCCAAAAGGAAGAATTATTGAAGTATTTGGACCAGAATCAAGTGGTAAAACTACAATTGCTTTACATGCTATAGCTGAAGTTCAAAAACTTGGAGGTAGAGCTGCTTTTATTGATGCTGAACATGCGCTTGATCCTGTATATGCAAAAAAATTAGGAGTTGATACTGATAATCTTTTATTGAGTCAACCTGATACAGGAGAACAAGCTCTTGAAATAGTTGAAGCTCTTGTAAGAAGTGAGGCAATGAGTATAATAGTTATTGATTCAGTTGCAGCACTTGTTCCTCAAGCTGAAATAGAAGGTGAAATGGGAGATTCACATGTTGGTTTACAAGCAAGATTAATGTCACAAGCATTAAGAAAGTTAAGTGGAGTTATTAATAAAACTAATACTATTTGTATATTTATTAATCAATTGAGAGAAAAGGTTGGTATAATGTTTGGAAATCCAGAAACAACACCTGGTGGAAGAGCTTTAAAATTTTATTCAACAATTAGATTAGATGTAAGACGTAGTGAACAAATAAAAGTAAATGGTGATGTTCTTGGAAATAAAACTGTAATTAAAGTAGTTAAGAATAAAGTTGCTCCTCCATTTAAAACTGCTGAAGTTGAAATAATGTATGGGGAAGGTATTTCAAGAATTGGAGAAGTAATTGATATTGCTTCTAATATTGGAATAATTGATAAGAGTGGAGCATGGTTTAGTTACAAAGGTGAAAAAATTGGACAAGGTAAAGAAAATGTAAAACTTTTATTAAAAGAAAATCCAGAACTATTTAAAGAAATTGAAGAAAAAGTTAGACATGACTTATTTGATAATAATGAAAAAAAGGATGAGGATTAAATCTCATCTTTTGTTTTAATCTATTAAAAATATTAATTTTTTAGTATAATTAGTATGGTGATAATATGACTATAAGAAAATTTAATTATACTAAATTTGCTATTTTCATTATAATAGTTATAGGAATTATTATTGGTACTATATATGGCGTTTCAACAATTGTATCTAATATTAAATATACTAAAACATATGAATATAAATTACTAAATATTGGATATAGTGATGAAGAAGTAAAAATAATACTTAATAAATTAGATAATAATAAAATTGAAGATATCTTAAAAAGAGATGTAAATAGTAATATAATATCTTTTATTAATGAAAAATTTTTTATATATGATAATTTAGATAATTACTTAGAATATAAAAAGAATAATAAAGAAAAAGATTTTTCAACAATTGTTTCTATTATTAATACAGAAGCAAATGTTGAATGGATAGATAATGCTAAACAAACAGATATATCTAAAGGTGAATTAATGCTTGTAAATAGATTATATGGCTTATCATCAGATTATGTTCCTGAAGATATTACAACAATTCCAATAAAATATGCTTATGATAATGTTAAAATAAGTAATAGTATTTTAGATTCTATTACATCTTTAATAGAAGATGCAAAAGCAGAAGGATTTACATTTGTAGTATCTAGTGGTTATAGGAGTTATAAAGAACAAAAAAAATTGTATAATAGTGCCTCTAGTAGTTATGGGAAGAGTGAAGCAGATGAGTATGTAGCAAGAGCAGGGCATTCTGAATATCAAACAGGTCTATCCTTTGATCTTGAGCCATATATTTATACTAAGAAAGTTAAAAAAGTAAAAGATAGTAGTGAATACAAATGGTTAAGGGAAAATGCTTATAAATATGGGTTTATTTTTAGATTTGAGAGTGATAAAGAATATTTAACAAAGTTTCAAGAAGATATTTGGAGACTTAGATATGTTGGAAGTGATGCTTCACAAATAATATATAATGAAAATATTTGCTTTGAAGAATACTATTCTTATTTTGTAAATAGAGGAGAATAATTATGGAAGATAAAAAAATAGTTGTTTTAGGAGGAGGAAGTGGACAATCAGTATTATTAAGTGGATTAAAAAAATTTCCTTTTGATATTACTGCAGTTGTAAGTGTTTGTGATGATGGAAAGAGCACAGGTAAATTAAGGGAAGAATTCAATGTTCCTGCTATGGGAGACATTAGAAGAGTATTAATTGCTATGTCTGAAACGGAAGATATAATTGGTAAAATTGTTAATTATAGATTTAAAACAAATGGAAATTTTGATGGTCATACTGTTGGAAATATAATATTAACAGCACTAATGGATATATATGGAAGTATGTCTGAAGGAATTAAACATATCACAAAGATTTTAAATTTAAAAGGTACAGTTTTACCACTTACAGATGATAATGTAGTTTTAATGGGTGAGATGGCAGATGGAAGCATTGTAGAAGGCGAACATAATATAACAAAAAGTGATAAAAAAATAAAAAGAGTATATTATAAAAAGAATCCTAAAGCAAATGAAGAAGTTATAGAAAAAATAAAAAATAGTGATGCAGTTGTTTTAAGTATGGGTAGTTTATTTACAAGTATTATACCTAATTTATTGTGCAAAGATATAATAAAAGCTATTGATGAAAGCAATGCTAAAATTATTTATATATGTAATATGATGTCTCAACCTGGAGAGACAGATGGCTTTAAAGTAAGTGATCATATAAATCTTTTAAATGAATATTTAGGAAAAAGAAAAATAGATATTGTTATAACTAATAGTGATGTTGTTAGTAAAAAGATTCAGAAGAAGTATGAGACTTTAGAGCAAAAAGATTTAGTAGTTGTAGATGATGAAAATATCAAAATAGAAAATATTAAAAAGCCACTTTTAAAAATTGATGATGATATGATAAGACATGATAGCGTAAAATTAGGCCTTGAAATAATGAATATTTTAACAAAATAAATACATTTTGCTTGACTTATTAATGATTATTATGGTAGTATTAATATGCTTGATTGTTATCAAGTGCCTACCTAGTGGGGAATTAGCTCAGTTGGCTAGAGCATCTGCCTTGCACGCAGGAGGTCGCGGGTTCAAGTCCCACATTCTCCACCATTTTAGAATTTAACCTATATTTTATAGGTTTTTTATTTTTCAAAAAACCTTTTTAATTTTTTAATAATATAGTATAATTGATTTAGAATAGGAAGTAGGTTGATTTTATGAAAAATGAAAAAAATATATATAAATTTTTTGTAAAAATGTTATTAATTTTTGTTGGATTAGATCTTCTTATGATGTGTGTTACTGAATTATTAGCTTCATCTAGTTTATTTGCAAAATATGGAACAGATGTTATATATGAAATATTTTATGCACTTTCCATTTTAGTTGTAATGCTATTATTTCATAATTCATATGTTTTTACAGAAAAGAAAAAGAAGTTTTGGAATAGTATTTATTTGGGATTACCAATGCTCGCATATTCCATAATTACATTTATTGTTAATCTTTTCAATCAGGGTTCATTTTCAATATCAAACTGTATTAATGTTTTTGTTTTATGCTTATTTGTAGGAATAGCAGAAGAATTTCTATGTAGAGGATGGTTGCAAAATGAATTTATAGAAAGATTTTCTAATGATAGAAATTCAGTTATTAAATCTATTATTCTTTCATCTTTAGTGTTTGGAGTAATGCACATTATAAATTTAAGCGAACAAACAGTTTTTGAAACTATATTGCAAATAATAAATGCTGTATCAGTTGGAGTATTACTTGGAAGTATATACTATAAAACAAAAAATATATGGTCAGTTATTTTCTTACATGCATTTTATGATTTCGCAATTTTCTTAGGAGAAATGAATTTAATAAAAGATTGTACTTACGCAACACCTTCTTTAAGTGTAGGAATTTTAGAATTTACTAGTATTATAATACTTAGTGTGTTGTGGATTATGAGTGCTCTTAAGGTTTTAAATGGTATAAAAGAGAGAACAAGTAAAAAGAAGGATACTATATATACATCAATCATAGTTTTAACATTTATTTTAGCATTTATTCCATTTGAAAGAATTGTTCCAGAATATGATGATTATGTAATTTGTTATGATTATAATGAAACAGAAATGTTAAAAAATTATGAAATACATTTTCCTCATTATCAAGAACACTTTATTGATTCTACCATAAAAGTATCAAGGTTTGATGATGATGTTAATTCATTACATGAAATAAAAAGTGAAGAAAATATTAAAATTTCATTTAATAAAAATTGGGATGGAACAATTATTATTGAAAATGAATTAATAAATTATAAAAATAAACTTGATATTAAAGAAGTTAAAAATATTGAAATATTAGAAAATGATGATTATTATTTGATAATAATTGAATCAGAAGAAAATGAAGCAACTATTTATTATAGTAAAATTAACAAGTGTGATTTAAGAAATAGTAAAGACTTTATGGATTATTTGTCTAATTCTTTCAAAAAATATGATTTACCAGAATTATCAAAAATAGGATATGTTACATTCTTAAATAATTCATTAAAACATCCATATTTCGTATCTAGTAATAATGATGCTTTTATAATAATAAATGATAGTTTATATTTAATAAAATAAAAAAAGATTTATAAAAATCTTTTTTTTATTTAATACTTAATATCATAGGAATAATAATTGGTCTTCTACCAGTTAGTTCAATAACGTATGAATTTATTTCAAGTATTATTCTATTTTTTAAATCTGTTAAACTAAAGTTGTCTTTTTCAAGTTCATTTAAAGTTATTATATTTACTTTATCCTCAATTTGTTTTATTAGTTCTTGATTATCATTTACTATTACAAATCCACGTGTAGTGACATTAGGTTCAATTAACATTTTTCTTTTTTCTAAATCTAAATTTAGAATTACGATAAGAACACCATCTGTTGACATTATTTTTCTATCTTTAATAATAGTAAGTCCAACATCACCAATTCTATTACCATCGACATATATGTCATTTATTGGAATAGATCTTTTTTTATAAACCACATTATCTTTTATAGCAATAATATCTCCATTTTTACATATAAAAGTGTTTTCTTCAGGAATTCCACATTCTTTTGCAAGTTCAGCGTGTCCTGCTAACATTCTATATTCCCCATGCATTGGCATAAAATATTTTGGTTTTGTAAGTCTGAATAATAGTTTTAATTCATCTTGTCTTGCATGACCACTTGTATGAACATTAACATCAGTAGCATTTGTGTATACTTTAGCACCCTTTAAATATAGCTTATTTATGACTCTATTAATAGACATTGCATTTCCCGGAATCGGAGATGATGAAAATATTACTACGTCATCTGGCATTAAAGTAATATTTTTATCGCTTCCATTAGCAATTCTAGATAATGCTGCAAGTGGCTCACCTTGAGAACCTGTACATAATAAGCATATTTTTGAAGGTTCTAATTTATTTGCTTCATCACTAGTAACAAATATATCTTTATCTTTAATAAATCCACATTCAAGTGCTATATCAATACTTGTATTCATACTTCTTCCAAATACAGCAATTTTTCTATTATTCTCTTTACATGTTTCAATAATATGAGTAAGTCTGTATATGTTACTTGCAAATGTTGCTAGAATTATTCTTGATTTTGTATTTTCAGAAAATATTTCTGCAAGTGCTTCATCAACTACAGATTCACTATTAGAAAATCCTGGAAGTAATGCATTTGTTGAATCACTAAGTAAAAGTGTTACACCATTATTTCCAATTGTTGCAATTTTTCCAAAATTAGCAACAGGTCCAATAGGTGTTAAGTCAAATTTAAAATCTCCTGTTTCTACAATAGTTCCATTTACTGTAGTAATAGCCATTCCAAAAGAATCTGGAATAGAGTGTGTTGTTCTAAAGAATTCTATATTAAAATGTTTTGTTTTTATATGTAAGTCTTCATTAATACAAATTACTTTTGGACAACTTATATTTCTTTCAGATAATTTATTTTTAATTAGTTTTTCTGCTATAAATGGAGCATATATAACTGGTATATTAATATTATTAAGTAAAAATGGTATTCCACCAATATGATCTTCATGTCCATGAGTTATAATTAATCCTTTTATTTTATCTTGAAGATTTTTTAAATGAGAATAATCTGCAAGTACATAATCTATTCCCATTAAGTTATCTTCTGGAAACATTACGCCACAATCTATAATAAAGATTTCATCTTCGTGAGTAACAACATACATATTTTTTCCTACTTCACCAAGACCACCTAATGCACAAACTAAAGTTTCTTTAGTATTACTAATCATTTTTATCATTTCCTTTCAAAAAAAGTTAAATCAGTAATAAGCATTATATCATAGTGTTTAATATTTGTCAAAAATGCATATTTATATTATAATTATCTTTAGTGGAGGGTTATAATATATGTCAACATTAGATTTTTATAATAAAAATGCTAAAAATTATTTTGATACTACAGTCAATCTTGATATGACAAAACAATATAGAATGTTTTTAAAATACTTACCAAAAACAGGAACAATTCTTGATTTTGGATGTGGTAGTGGAAGAGATACACTAAATTTTAAAAATCAAGGATATGAAGTAGTAGCAATAGATGGTAGTGAAGAGTTATGTAAGCTTGCTAGAGAGTATACACAATTAGATGTTAAATGTATGGATTTTAGCCAACTATGTGATATTAGTAAATATGATGGAGTATGGGCATGTTCATCACTATTACATGTTAAAAGGAATGAATTATTAGGAATTCTAAAAAAAATTAGAATTTCCTTAAAAGAAGATGGTGTTTTATATACTTGCTTTAAAGATGGAAATGGTGAAGAAATAAAAAGCGATGGTAGATTTTTTACTTATTTAAGTAAAGATATGTTTGAAGACTTATCTACTCATGCCGATTTAAAACTAATAGAATTTAATCAAAACATAGTAACTTCTAATTACAATAATGGAGTAGTTTGGAATAATTTTGTTTTAAAAAGAAAATAGAGGTGTTATTATGGGACTATTTAGTAAACTAAAAGAAGTATTTAGTAAAAAAGAAGAAAAAATAGAAGAAATTAAAAATGAAACCATTAATGAAGAAAAAATAGGAAAAGAAGAAAAAGAAGAAATAGTTGAAACTGAAAAATATGTTGATGGCTTATCAAAATCTAGAGATAATTTTGTTAGTAAATTATCAATACTAGGTATTAAATATACAAAGATTAGTGATGAATTTTATGATGAACTTGAAGAAATACTAATAACAGCTGATATTGGTGTTAATACTGTTATGGATTTTGTTGACAGACTAAAAAAGCGTGTTAAAGATGAGAATATTACTGATTTTGAATATTTAAAAGAAGTAATTGTTGATGAATTATTTATGATTTATGTTGGTAATGATATATTATCTTCAAAATTAAATATAGTTGATGGAGAATTAAATGTAATATTATTTGTTGGAGTTAATGGTGTAGGAAAAACAACAAGTATTGCAAAAATAGCAAATAAATTAAAAAATGATGGAAAGAAAGTTATGTTAATTGCAGGAGATACTTTTAGGGCAGGAGCAGTAACTCAACTTGATGAATGGGCAAAAAAAATAAATGTATCATTTTTTGGAGATGATAGAGAAGATCCATCTGCTGTAATATATGATGGATTAACTAAGGCAAAAAATGAAAATTATGATGTGGTTTTAGTTGATACAGCGGGTCGTTTGCAAAACAAAGTAAATCTTATGAAAGAACTTGAAAAGATGAATAGAGTAATTGGAGATATTGTTCCAAATAATCCAATTGAAACATTACTTGTTATAGATGCTACAACTGGTCAAAATGGAATAAGTCAAGCTAAGAGTTTTAAAGAAATTACTAATATAACAGGAATTGTTTTAACAAAACTTGATGGAACTGCAAAAGGTGGAATTGTTCTTGCTATTCGTGAACTTGTTAATATTCCAGTTAAATTTGTTGGACTTGGTGAAAAAGAAACTGATATGATTCCTTTTGATATTGAAAAATATATATATGGATTATTTAAGGAGTTCTAATGAAAGAAAGAGAATATTTATTATCGTTATATGAAATCTATTCCAATCTTCTTTCAGAAAAAGAAAAATCTTATTTTGAATATTATTATTTTGAGGATTATAGTTTGCAAGAAATAGCTGATAATAATGAAGTTAGTAAAGCTTATGTTGGAAAATATATAAATGGAATAGAAAAAAAATTATATAATTTTGAAAAATCATTAAACTTATTAAATAAAAGAAATAAAATTAAACAAATAATTAAAGATTTGGATGAAAATACAAAAGACAAAATAATAGAATTATTATAATTTGTGTTGTATAATTAATTTATAAGGGTGATTTATATGAATAAAAAAGGATGGGGACTAAGAGCTGAACTTGGATTCTTACTACTATTTTTAATTTGTATTTTAGTAGCAACTATTGGTTTACAAAAGATGGGTATTTTAGGTTCAGGCGATAGTGACTTATATAGTTCAAGTTCAAATAAGAAGTATGATTATAATGCTTTAGAAAATAAAGTGGTAGAAGCTGCACAAAAATATTATAGTAATACTTATCCAAATGGCGCTTATGATACTGTTATAGTCAGTGTTGATACTTTAAAAAATAATGGATATTTAACACCTTTATATGATTATTTAGGAAGAGAATGCAGAGGATATGCAAAAATTCTTAAGAATAAAACTTGTGTATCATACATAAGATGCGGTTTTTATAAAACCACGGGGTATAGTGAAGATTATGAATAAGGGTGTAATGTTTGTCTGGGGAATGGTAATAGTTCTAATGTGTACACTGATATTTATGATTGGGTACAAACAGCAAGATAGAGATTATATTAATCTTTCAAAAGAATTAAAACAAGCTGGAAAAACATATGTACATGATAATAGAATAAGTCCTAAACTAGGTTCATCTGTTATTATATATATTGACGATTTAATAAATGGACAATATATAAAAGAAGATGAAAAATTAAAAGAATATTGTGTTGAGGGTGTTGTTTATTCAAATGAACTATTTATTGACTCATATAGTATTAGAAAAAATTGTAATGGTAAAAAGACTACAGAGTAGAATTTTTACCTTTTTTATGGTATAATATATACCGAGAGGAGAAGTGAGATTTATGGATTATTTTTTAGGTTTTGTAATAGTAATAGTATTAATTATATTACTAAGAAGTATTGTGCAAATTAATGAATATGAAAGAGGTATTAAATTTCATTTAGGTAAATTTAGTAAAATAATTAAACCTGGATGGAGAGTAATATTACCAATTGTTGAAACTTATAAAAAAGTGGATATTAGAACAAAAGTAGTAGATGTTCCAGAACAAGATGCAATTACTAAAGATAATGTATCTGTTAGAATTAATGCAGTTATCTATTATAAGATATTTGATGCAGCTAAAGCTATTTTAGAAGTTGAAAATTTCTATTATGCAGTTAGTCAACTTGCTCAAACTACAATGAGGAATGCAGTTGGTTCTGTATCACTAGATGAACTATTAAGTGAAAGGGAAAAATTATCAGATAATATTTGTAAAGTTATTGATGCAGCAACTGATCCATGGGGAATTAAAGTTGAAAATGTAGAATTAAAAGATATTCAACTTCCTGAAGATATGAAGAGAGTTATAGCAAAAGTTGCTGAAGCTGAAAGAGAAAAAGACGCTGTTATTACTAAGGCAAGAGGAGAAGTTGAAGCATCTAAGAATTTAGCTATTGCTGCTGAAACAATGGCAAAAACTCCTGGAGCAATGCATTTAAGAACATTATCAACTATCAATGATGTATCATCAGATCAATCAAATACATTGATATTCTGTGTTCCAATTGAAATGATAGATGCTTTTAAAGCTGGTAATGGTGGTGTTGCTAAAAAAGTAATTGATGCTGTTAACCACAATAATAGAGAAGAATAATTAGTAATAGAGTTTTATCATATTACATATATTTAAATAGGTGATAATATGAAAAAACTCTTTTTCTTTGTATTAATATTTTTATTTATATTTAGAGTATATGCTAGTGAAGATGAAATTGCTCCTCATGCAGGAAGTGCTATTTTAGTAGAAGCTTCAACTGGAAAATTAATATATGAAAAAGAAATGAATAAAAAAATGTATCCTGCTAGTATGACAAAAATAATGACATTATTATTAACAATAGAAGCATTAGAAGATGGTAGAATTAATTTAGATGATATGGTTACTATTTCTAAAAATGCTTCTTCTATGGGAGGAACTCAAATATTCTTAAAAGAGGGAAGTAAGATAAAAGTTGAAACATTACTTAAGGGAATAGGAATAGCTTCTGCAAATGATGCATCTGTTGCAATGGCAGAATATATTGGTGGGACAGAAGATAATTTTGTTAGAATGATGAATGAAAGAGCAAAAGAACTTGGATGTAAAAATACAACTTTCAAAAATCCACATGGATTAGATGAAAAAGGACATTTAACAACAGCTTATGATTTATCATTAATAGCAAGAGAACTTGTTTCTCATCCTTTAGCACTTAAAATAACTAGTACCTATGAAGATTATATTGATGTTTCTGGAGAAAATCATTGGCTTGTTAATACAAATAAATTAGTAAGATTTTATAGTGGAATAGATGGATTAAAAACAGGTTATACGGATAAAGCACTTTATTGTTTAACTGCAACAATGGAAAGAAATAATATGAGATTAATATCTGTTGTTATGAAAGAAGACTCAAAAGACAACAGAAGTAGTGATACAGTTAATATGATGGAATATGGTTTTAGCCAGTATGGAAGTAAAAAAATAATAGATAAAAACGAATATGTAAAAACAACGACAATAAATAATGCTAAAAATAGAAATGTAAAGTATTATTTGGATAGTGATGTAAATTTAATTGTAAATAAGAATAATAAAGACGTAAACTATAAAATAAGCGAAGAATTATATAATAAAAAAGCACCACTCAAAAAAAATGATGTTATTGGTAAATTAAAACTATCATATGATAATAATAGTTATGAATATAATCTAATAATTAAAGAAGATGTTAAAAAAGCAAGTTATATTAATACTATTGAAAATATTTTTTCTTATTTGATTAGTGGATCTAAAATAAAATGATTATAAAAAGAAGTGTTTTGCCACTTTCTTAGCTAACAATATTAGTAGAAGGAGGTAAACATGAAAGGAACTTTTATAATAGTTTTATTTTTTTTATTGTGTTTTTGTTTTGTTAAAGTAAATGCTAAAGAATATATTACTTATAGTGAATGGCAAGAAGAATATCCTTATTGGCTTGATAGTAAATTTTATGAAAGTGAGGATTGGTATTTATGGTATAAAGAAGTATTAAATGAAGAAACAAATGAAATTCAAAGAGAAGAAACAACAGAGTATTATAAAGAATTGGATGGTTATATAAAAATAGAAGAATCTAAAAAAACATTTTATAGATATATTACAAATGAGTATGTTTTATTGGATTCAAATGGAGCAATAGTTTTTAATGATAAAGAATGCATTAAACATTTTTGTGCATTAACACATTTGCCAGAAAAGCCAGAAGAAGAGATTACACAAGAAATAGAAAATCCAAAAACATATGATAATATTTATGTATTTATGATTTTATCTTTTTTAAGTTTCATCTTTATTTTCTTTACAATTAGCAATAGAAAAATAAATCTAGTTATGTCGAATCGATTTAAAAAATTATAATTATCTAGTATTATTTAAGTATGAAAACAGATAATATAGAACAGTTAATTAAAGAAAACGAATGGTTAATTTATAAAATATCATCAAGATATAAAGAAAATTATAGTATTGATGACTTATATCAAGCAGGGTGTATTGGTATAATAAAAGCAAGTAAAAATTATAATGATAATAATATAAAATTTTCAACATATGCATATAAGTATATATTAGGTGAAATGATTGATTATATTAGAAAAGATAGTAATATAATAATAAGTAATGAAATGTATAGTTTATATAAAAGATATCTTAAAGTAAAAGACTTACTAAGTAATAAGTATAATAGGGAAGTATCATTTCATGAAATTTGTTCTTTTATGGAAATTGATGAAATACAAATGCTTTGTATAATTGAAAGTATAAGTAAATCAAAGAATATAGAAGAAAATGATTATGCACTTCATGATAAAGAAGAAATTAATTTAGACGATATTATTAATCTAAATGATAGAATAAATGAATTAAATGAAAATGAAAAATTGCTTATTAATTATAGATACTATTTGGGATATACTCAGATGGAAACAGCTACATTAATGGGCATTACTCAAGTTAAAGTGTCAAGAAATGAAAAACAAATATTAAGTAAAATAAAGAAAAATTTCACATAAAAAAACATTAATAATGTTTTTCTTTTTTTAATGAAACAAAGAATCCAATAATTCCTGCTATAGCACCAATAATAATTGTTAATGTTAAATAAACTCTGTATTTGTTTATTATTGTAAAATCTTTGATAATAAATGATTTTATTATAGTATTATATTCTTCATTATTAATGGTTGTATCACTATTAAATATAAATGTAATCAAATATCCATTATGTGTATAGATTCTTCCTTTTTGAAAAGTATCAAATCCAATACTATTTTTACTTGGTAAATACAAATCATATTCTAAATAATATAAATCGTCTATATTTTGTTTTTCTATTGAAGTAATAGTTGCTTTTACATTAAAATCTTTTAATCTATCATTTATTCTTTTTTCAATACTTATTTTTTGATTGTTAATATCTTCTTTTGTAAATTCTTTAATATTATAATCACTTTTAGATAGCGATATTGCAATATAATTATTATCTTTTATCCATTTATAAGAATTGGTTGTTTCTTCTGTTAAATTATAATTATTTGGTATATCAATATTAAAATAATCATTTTCATAAGCATGCACCTTTATAATACTAAATAATAGTAATAATATAATTAATAATTTCTTCACTATATCACCTAATAATAATTATAAAATAAAACTTTGTTTTTTAAAATAATAATCGTTTACATTTCTCTTTAATACTTATATAATAATTTATATATAGAGGTTAAAGAATATGAATAGAATTATTAAGTATTTAATTATTATTTTTGTAACTTTAATTGTTATTGTTTCATTTATTTATATAGATTATTTTAATGCAAAAACAAATAATACTAATCCTAAAATATCAATTAAGATAGAAAGTGAAAATGATATATTATATAAGGCTTTTTTTTATAAAGTTTATTATTGTAAAACAAATAAAAAGTATAAAATAGCTTTTTATGATGAAGAAGCAGTGTGTCCAAATAACTATAATTATGTAGATGGATATTATACAAATAGGGAAGGATTGAAAATATCAAAAAAAGATTTGCAATTATTAACTAATGATGGAACTTATACTAGTGAAATGATTGAAAATATGAAGAATGATAAAAGTGTTAGTAATGCAGTTTTGGTTGCTAATGATTTTGGTAGTAAAAAATATAAAATAATAGATGAGAAAGATGGATATAATGTTGTTATATTTCCAACATTTAAAGAAGTCGATGATAATTATGATTGGATTTATGATGAAAATGATAAAAAGTATTGCTTAAAAGGTGAGAACTATAACTATCAATTAGCAAGTTTTGATAATAATAAATGTGGTAAATATGAAAGAATTTCTATGAGTGAAGAGTGGTGTAAACTATATAATCAATCCACTTTAGTTTATTTGAAAGGTATAGAGAATCTATGTAAATAATAGATTCTTTTTATATATTATAAAACTTGTTAAATGATTCTTTAAATGCTATAATATTGTGTAGGTGATTAGAATGAAAAAGAAAGTGATAAGCGCAATTGTTGCTTTAATAATAGTAATTCCATTAATAATTATTGGAAAAATACCATATTATATAGGAGTGGCTATCTTATCATTAATAGGTTATTATGAAATATTGCATGTTCGTGAAAATGAGAAAAAGATTTCTAATTATGTAAAATTTTTATCTGCAATTTCATATTTATTAATAGTTATTTCACCACTAACTTCAAAAGAAAATTTTTTAGTTGATTATAGACTAGTTATTTTAGATTTATTTGTGTGCTTTCTTCCATTAATTGTTATGGATAGAAAGGATTATGATGCTGAAGATGCTTTAGTACTTGTATCTTCTACATTATTTTTAGGAATTTCATTTAGTTATTTAATTACAATAAGGAATATGGATATATTATATTTAATATACGTAGTACTGATAACTATTATGTCTGATACTTTTGCCCAATTTTTCGGATCAAAAATTGGAAAGCATAAACTATGCCCAGCAGTTTCTCCAAATAAAACAGTAGAGGGAATGTTAGGAGGAGTTTTCTTTGGTACTTTTTTAGGAACAGTATTTTTTAAAACTTTTATCGATGTTTCTGCTAGTTTATTTTTGGTAATAGTTATTTCAATGACTTTATCTTTAATAGCAGAGTTTGGTGATTTGGTATTTTCTGCCATAAAAAGAAAATATGGTGTTAAAGATTATGGAAATATTATGCCAGGTCATGGTGGAGTTTTAGATAGAGTTGATAGTTTATTATTTGCAATACTTGCATTTTCTTATTTAGTATCATTCTTTTAGGAGGAAATAAATGAATTTTATAATAACATTATTAATATTATTTATAATGCTTGGTCTAATTATTTCAATACATGAATTTGGACATTTCATTGCTGCTAAAAAAAGTGGTGTATATGTTGATGAATTCTCTATTGGTATGGGACCAATTATATTTAAACGTAAGCCTAAAAATAGTGAGACAACTTATTCACTTAGATTGTTTCCAATAGGTGGTTTTGTTTCAATGGCAGAGAAAGAAGAAAAGGGCTCTAAAATAAAAAAAGATAGAGTTTTAGCTAATAAAGGATTCTTTCATGTATTGTGGGTATTAATTGATGGAATAGTTTTTAATTTTATACTTGCAATAGTACTATTTTTTATTAGTGGACTTATATATGGCAAACCTGTTAATGAACCAATAGTAAAAGAAACTGTTGAAGGAAAAGCCGCTTATTTAGCAGGAATAGAAGCTGGAGATAGAATTATATCTATTAATGGTGTGAGTATTAATACATGGGATGATTTTTTATTAGAAGTATCTGCTAAGAAATTAAAAGATAATTATGAATTTGTTGTAAAAAAATCAAGTGGTGAAATAAAGAATTATAATATTGTTCCAGAAGTTATAAAAAATGAAAAAGGTGAGGAAACAAGAGTATTTGGAATAGTATCAAATGGAACAGTTTATAAAAAAGGTTTATTAAATGCTATTAGTTATGCATTTGTTGGTACTTATGAAAATTCAGTAACAATTTTTAAAATAATAGCTTCTTTATTTACTGGACAAGTATCTGTTAAAAGTTTAAGTGGACCAGTTGGAATTTATTCAATAGTAGATCAAGTAAAATCCCAAGGATTTATTACATTATTATATTTAACTGCTTACTTAAGTATTAATGTTGGAATAGTTAATCTAATTCCAATTCCAGTATTTGATGGTGGTAGAGTATTAATACTAATTATTGAAAAAATAATAAAAAGAAAAACAGGTGAAAAATTAGAAAATATTTTAAATTATGTTGGGTTTGGCTTAATGATTCTACTTATGTTATTTGTAACATTTAATGATATAACAAGACTTGTGGTGGGGTAGTATGGAAAATAGATATCTTGAAAATAAGATAATACTTAAATATTGTAAAGATTATTATAAAATTATTAATGAAGAATTTAATGAACTTGATTATATGAGTGATAAAATTATTCAAATATATCAGTCTTTTATATTTTCAGTTAATATAAAAAGTAAAGCTGAAATAAAAAAAGCAACTGACTTAAATACAGCGATTGTTAGATATTTTGAAGATAGGGAGTTTAGGACAATTTTAAATAATTTTTTATCATCTTTAAAAGTTTCAAAAAAAGAAACTGATGTGATTGCATTTATTGCAAAGTCTATTATTAAAGAATATGATAAATATATGGAAGGATTTACAAGGAATTTATATATACCTAGATGGATATAAATATTGTCGTGATAAATTATGAGTAATAAGAATATATATTATAATATTTTTAGTGAATTTTATAGTGTTAATAAATATAGAGAATTAAAAAATATGTCTCATCATGGAAATAACAGATTAGATCATATTAATAGAGTATCTAAAATGAGTTTTTATTTATCTAAAAAGATGGGATTTGATTATATTTCGTGTACAAGAGGAGCTCTCTTACATGACTTTTTTACTGTAGAAGATATAAGTAGATCTAATGAAAAATATAATGATTTTCTTCATGAACATCCTCGAATATCTCTTAATAATTCAAAAAAATATTTTGAATTAAATGAAATAGAAGAAGATATTATTCTTACGCATATGTTTCCAATTGTAAAAGGTAGACCTAAATATGCAGAATCTAAAATAGTTTGTTTATGTGATAAATTGGTTAGTTGTTATGAATTTTTTAGATACCAAGTTAATTTTATGATACATTTATTCATTCTCTTTATAATTAAATAGTTTCTCTTTTGTCCTCGTAGCTCAGTAGGATAGAGCGATTGCCTCCTAAGCAATAGGTCGTTGGTTCGATTCCAATCGGGGACGCCATTTAATTGATATTATAAAGGGTGTGTATAATGGAAGAATTGGAAGATTTAAATCTTACTAATATTAATAAGCTTGGATTACCTGATGAAAAAATGAAATACATAGAAAGTGAAATTATAGAAGCAAAATCAAGATTAATTAGTAAGGAATTTACATTTGATACGAGTTATTATGGAATTATTTATTTAATAAGATTACATGAATTTTTATATGGAGATCTATATTTTGATGGAGATAAAATGTCAGAAAAATTTTTTGATTCAGATAAAGAAATTCTTGATCAAAAAATTTTAAAAGTAGTATCTTCGCTTAATTCCAGAGATAAAGATACTGATTATATTGTTAGATTAATGCAAGAATTAAAAGATGAAGAAATTTTTGATATTGGAAATAGTGAAACTATGGATATTTTTTATAAATTAATTATTGATTTTTATATAAAAGATGAATCATATAAAACTATTTTAATGGATGCATTAAAAAGTAATGAAAGAAAGTTTTAATTCTTTCTTTTTTTTGATATTATATTTTGTATGAAGAAATATATATTAGGTAGTATTAGAAAAATAATTTTTGAAAGCAATACTGGGCCATATAAAGTTGGTCTTTTTAAAGTGAAGGAGACTAATGATGAGGATTTAAAAGAGTATATTAATAAAGTAATTGGATTTACAGGTTCATTTAATGAAATAAATGAAGATGTTGAATATAAATTATATGGTTCAATGGTTATACATCCAAAATATGGTTTACAATTTAGTAGTGAATCATATGAAATAAATATGCCTAGTGATGAAGATGGATTAATACTATATTTAAGTAGCGGATTATTTAAAGGAATAGGATGCAAAACTGCTAAAAAGATTGTTGAAAAATTTGGTAATGATACGATTGAAATAATAAAAAATGATTATGAGAGTTTAGCTTTGATTAGTGGAATGAATTTAAAAAAAGCTAAAATGATTCATGATAAAGTATTGTCAAATGAAATGAATCAAGATTTAATAATTAAATTAAATGGATATGGTTTTAGTATAAAAGAATCAATTGATTTATCTAATATATATGGACTTGAATTATTAAAAATAATTGATGAAAATATATATGAACTTATAGATTATGTATCTTTTGATAAACTTGATTTAATATATTTGAAAAATGGCAATTATGAAATGAGTAGTATTAGAATTAAGGCATTAATTAAACATTTAATATATATTATGTGTTATGAAAATGGAGATACTTTAATATATAAAGATGAATTATTTATAAGACTAAAAAGATTCTTTAGTGATAATTTGGATTCTAATACATACATTGCTCATTTAAATGAGTTGATTGCTGATTATGAAGTAGTAGAAATAAATGATAAAGTAATGCTTTATGATTTTTATGAAGCAGAAACTAATATATTAAATAGTGTTAATAGATTATGTAGTATAAAAGAAACAAGTGATAGCAAAAAAATAGATAGTCATATAGAATTATTTGAAAAAAGAAATAAAATAGAATTTAATAAAGAACAAATAAATGCTATTAGAGAATCTATTATGAATAATTTTTATATTATTACTGGAGGACCTGGAACAGGAAAAACAACTATAATTAAAGCAATTGTTGAAATACTTGAATCTATTAATAAAATTGATAAAAGTGAAATAGCACTTCTTGCACCAACTGGGAAAAGTGCTAAAAGAGTTAGTGAAAGTGTTGGTGTAAATGCATATACAATTCATAAATTTTTAAAATGGAATAAAGAAACTGAAACATTTGGATTAGATGAATACAATAAAGCAAGTGAAAGAGTTATTATAGTTGATGAAGCAAGTATGATTGATATATTTTTGTTTAGTGCATTATTAAAAGCATTAAGAATAAATGTTAAATTATTACTTATTGGGGATGCTAATCAACTTCCATCTATTGCTCCTGGAGATGTTTTAAATGATTTGTTAAGTTTTGATAACATAAAAAGAACTTACTTAAGTATTATTTATAGAGTAAAAGATGGTAGCTATATTACATATTTAGCGAAAGATATAAAAGATAAAAAAGTATTCGATAGAATTGATAATAGTTATGATGATTTTAAATTTATTGAAAGTAGTGATGATGATATTAGAAGTTATTTAAAAGAAATATGTAATAAAGTTAAAAATAAAAATATTAGCATTGATTCTTTTCAAGTATTAGCTTCAATGTATAAAGGATTAAATGGAATAGATAATTTAAATGATATGTTAGCTAGTATATTTAATCCTAATAAAGAAGAATATCTAATAGGAGAAAAATACTATAGAATAGGAGACAAAGTAATACAATTAATAAATGATGTTGAAAACAATGTTTTTAATGGCGATATAGGATATATAAGTGATATAGAAGTTATTAATAAAAAAATGGAAGTAACTATAGATTTTGAAGGAAATAAAGTAACATATAAAAATGGTGAATTTGATAGATTTAATCTTGCATATGCTATTAGTATTCATAAATCTCAGGGAAGTGAATATGATAATGTAGTAGTAGTACTCGCAAAAAGTTTCAAAAGAATGTTTTATAATAAATTAATATATACTGCTATTACTAGAGCTAAATCATCACTTATTATTATAGGAACATTAGATTCACTTAATATATCTATTCAAACATCTTATGCTGAAAAAAGAAATACTTATTTAAAAATGCATAAAAGTGAATAGTTTTATCAATAATAATATCAAGGAGGATGATATTATTAAAACTATGGAAAATATGATTGCTTTTATTGGAGGCGTGGGTATTGGATTACTTTATAAAAAATATGAAAAAGATATTAGCAAGTATATGAAGAAAGCATCAAAAAGTATGAGTGATTAAAATAGTTCATTTGAACTATTTTTTTTCTAAAAAATATGATATTATTATGATAGGGAGATTAAAAAAATATGGAAGAGGAGAAGAAGGAAAGGAAAATTAGTACCAGAAAAATTAATCAGCTTGTTTCTTTAGGTAATAAAATTGGTAAAATACTATACATTCTATTTATAATATTACTTATATATGTTATAACTTTAATATTTAGAGAATGGCATATTTTATCATTTATTGGAAAGATTATTTCTGTTATATCTCCACTTTTTATTGGGTGGTTTATAGCATGGATGTTAAATCCTTTAGTAAAGAAACTAGGAGATAAAGGTGTAAAAAGAGGACTGGCTGTTACAATTGCATATTTATCTATGATGATTATTGTGGCATTAATTATGAGGTTTACAATTCCATCCCTTGGAAGCCAAATAAGTGATATTGTATCTGCTGTTCCTAAAATAGCAAATGATGTTAAAGACTGGATAGATAATATATTTGTTAAACTTTCAAATTTAAGTTTAGAAAATCTAGATAGTGTAAAAGTATCATTTTTATCTAAGATAGAGTCAATATCAACTTCATTACAAACTAGTTTACCTGAGACTGCTGTTGCAGTAGTTTCATCAGTAGCAAGTGGAATTGGAAAAATTGTTATAAGTTTGATTCTTGGATTTTATATTTTATTTGATTTTGATAAAGTATCTAGTGGATTTTTGAATTTATTTCCCAAAAAATCAAGAAAAGATATTTCAGAATTAATGAGTAAATTAAATGAAACCTTATATTCATTTATAAGTGGAACATTGTGGTTATCTTTTCTATTATTTGTGGTTTCAGTAATTGGATTTTCAATAATTGGTTTAAATGCTCCAGTATTAATTGCATTTATTTGTGTAGTAACCAATTTAATTCCATATATTGGACCATATTTAGGAGCTGCAGTTGCAGGAGCAATAGGTTTTGCTGAAAGCCCTATAGTTGGAATTTTAACTTTAGTATTTATACTAGTTACGCAAACATTAGAAGGGGAAATACTTCATCCAATAGTAATGAGTAAGAAGATGGATTTGAATCCAATAACAATTATTATTTCATTATTAATATTTGAATATATGTTTGGTATAATTGGTATGGTAATAGCAACACCTGTTGTAGCAATATTAAAAATAGTTTATAAGTTCTTAGATGAAAAATATGATTTATTCAATTTTTTAGATAAGGAAGAAGATTAGGAGTAAGGGAATGAAAAAGGAAGTATTAAAAGAATTTAAAAAGGAATATTTATGGATAAAGATTTTATTTTATGGATTATTTACTTTAGTAGGATTTGAATTATTACATTTTTCAGATTTAGGCTTTACAAATCCAATTAAGTATGTTCCAGTAATATTCTTTGTCTTTGCATTTTTGTCATTATTTGCATATTTTAGTAATAGGATAAAAGGTAATTATGAATTATTATATTTTGGATTGATAAATGTTATCACAGGTACATTTGTTTTGATAAATAGAATTTATCCTGATAGTGGATTTATATTAGCTGATGCAGTTTTACTATATGCTATTTTAAATGTTTTAAATAGTTGTTATACATGTATTAGATTATTTAAAAATAAAGATGTATCTGTATTTATGAAAATAGCAGTTACATTTATGTTGTTATTTCTTGGTGTTTTTGTAATTTCAGCTCTATATGATAAAGTTGAGTTTGGAACACTAATATTAGGATATTATTTTTCAGCATTTGGATTATTAAGTTTATTAGAAATATTTACTACTATTATTGTTAGTAATAAAAGCTATCAAAAGAGGATATTAAATTATTTAACTATTGAAGAACCAAAAGAAGAGAAGAAAGAAACAAAGAATGAAATACCAAAAGTTAAAGAAGAAAAGTTAAAAGCAAAAAAAGCAAGTGTTGAAGTAAAGAAAGAAAAGAATAGCAAAAAAGTTGTAAAGAATAGGACTATTAAAAAAATAAAAAGAAAATAGTCTTTTCTTTTTACCTCAAACATATTATTAATGAGGTGAATTATGGATATTATAAAAGTATCAAGTAAAAGTATTTCTCAAAAAGTAGCAGGAAGTATTGCAAACTCTTTTAGAGAAGGATCAAGTAGTGTTGAAATACAAACTATAGGAGCTGGTGCAGTAAATCAAGCTATAAAAGCAATATCAATAGCAAGAGGATTTGTAGCACCTCTTGGAATGAATTTAGTTTGTACCCCTGCATTTTATGATATTATGATTGATGGTAAGGAAAAAACAGCCATTAAATTATTAGTTGTAAATAAATGAACTATTAAAGTTCATTTTTTAATTTGTAAAAATTATTAAAATAATAGAAAATTAAAAATAAATAGTGTATAATAAAATAGAGGTTAGGTGAGTATATGTTAACAACCATAATAAATATTTTTGCAAAAGTTTTAGATATAGCTATCGTATGGTTTATTTTATATGAATTATTAAAATATGCTAGAACTAATTTTAAATTAACACTAATTTTTAAGGGTGTGCTTATAATTGTTTTATTAAAATTGTTAAGTGATTGGTTAAATTTAAATACGGTTGGTATTATACTTGAGTATGTTATATCTTGGGGACCACTTGCAATTATAATTATTTTTCAACCTGAAATTAGAAATGTTTTAGAAAGCATTGGAAGAAGTCAATTACTTGGTCGCCATAAGACACTAACTGTAGATGAAAGAGAAAAAATGGTTTATGAGATAATTAATGCTGTAGAATACTTAAAGAAAAATAAAATAGGTGCATTAATTGTTATAGAAAGAGATTATAGTTTAGCACAATATATTGAGCCAGCAAATAAAATATATGCTGATATTAGTAGCGAATTATTGATATCAATATTCTGGCCAAATAATCCACTTCATGATGGAGGAGTTATTATACAAGGAGATAAAGTTACTTGTGCAGGAAGTGTTTTCCCAACAAGCATGAATCCAAACATTTCTAAGAGACTTGGAACACGTCATAGAGCTGCACTTGGAATTAGTGAAATAAGTGATGCAATTGCTCTAATCGTTAGTGAAGAAACAGGAAGAGTATCAATTGCTATTAAAAGTGAACTAAACTATAATTTATCACTTGATGATGCTAAGCTATTATTATTAGAAGAATTACAACCTAAAAAAGAAACATTTTATGAAGTAGATACAGAAAGTGAAGGTGAAGAAAATGAAGAAGAAACAAAATAGATTCTTAAAATTCTTTGCTGGAATATTTAAATTTTTATATAGAATACTTGATAAAATAATAATTACTCCAATTTCTAAATTAATATATTTTATTGGTGATAGTATTAGTGGAAAAGGAAGAATTGATAAATTATTAAATAATTCAAATACGTTAATATATTTATCATTAGTACTTGCTTGTATTATATTTTATACAATAGATAGAAAAGTTATAGATTTAAGTGATCAAGGAGCATTAGTTTTATCAAATCAAACTATAAAAGCAGAATATAATGAAGAAGCTTATGTAGTTGATGGTATTCCATCTTCTGCCGACATAGTATTAATAGGAAGAAAAAGTGATTTATATTTAGCAGAACAATTAGGAGATCACCAATTATCATTAGACTTAACTGATTTAAGTGAGGGAACTCATAAGGTTAATATAAAATATAATAATCCAATTAATTCATTAGATTATAAAGTTGATCCATCAAGAGTAACAATTGTTATAGCTCCAAAAGTAAGTGAGTCAAAAACTTTAACTACGGATATATTAAATACTGATAAACTAGGAAGTACACTTGTAATAAGTAATGTTGAACTTGATAGAGATGAGGTAATAATAAAATCATCAAAAGAAAAACTTGCTAAGGTTGCAAGTGTTAAAGCATTAGTTGATGTAAATGTATTAAATGCTTCACAAGCAGGAACATATACTCTTGAAAATGTTAAATTAATTGCTTATGATGAGAAAGGTACAGAAATAAATGATATTGAAATTGTACCTGAAACAGTTACAGCAACAGTAACTATAACAAGTCCAAGTAAAGTTGTTCCTATTAAGATAGTACCAGTTGGAGAAGTGGCTAGTGGAAGTGCTATAAACACAATTACATCAAATGTTAATACTATTACACTTTATGGTGAAGATTCAGTATTGGATGCAATTGATGATATCAAAGTAGAAATAAATGTAAATGGTTTAAGTGAAGATAAGACATATCAAGAAACAATCATTAAACCTACAGGAATTAGATCAATGTCTAATACAAATGTTACAGTTAAAGTAACAATGGAAAAAGAGACTAGTAAAGAGTTTATAGGAGTGCCAATTCAATTTGAAAATTTAGATTCTTCTAAGTATAGGGCTCTTGCTAAGACTGCTGAAGAAACTAAAGTAGATGTTATTGTTAAAGGAGTTAAATCAATATTAAATAAACTATCTGCTGATGACATAAAAGCTTATGTTGATTTATCTGATTTATCAGAAGGTACTATAAGAGTACCAGTTCAAGTAACAGGAAGTGATGTAAGACTTTCTTATACATCAAGAACAACATCTATTGAAGTAGTAATATCAAAGAAGTAGAAATACTTCTTTTTCTTTTTAATAAAAAACACTTTACAAACTATAAAAAGTGTTATATAATCATTTGCGTGAAGTGACCAAAGACAGTAAGTACAAAAATAAATCTTACCGAGGAAACAAATGTATAATGACGATTATTACAAGTTTCCTTGCCCTAAGGAAACTTTTTAAATATTTGAAAGGAGACTCATATGGCAAGTAAAAGAATTCTTGAACAAAAAGAAAATACTGTTAAAGAAATAACTGATAAGATTAGTAATTCTAAAACATTCTTGTTATTAAATTACCAAGGATTAACAGTTAGTGAAATGGCAGAATTAAGAAGTAGTTTAAGAGAAGTAAACTCTGATATAAAAGTTTATAAAAATACTCTTATGAATTTAGCGCTAAAGAATAAGAATATTGAATTAAATGATTATATGAGTGGACCTAATGCTTATTTATTCTCAGAATCAATTATTGAACCAATTAAAGTAGTTAGCAAATTTGCTAAAGAACATCCTGCACTTGAAGTAAGAGTTGGATATATTGATAATGAAATGGTTGATACTAAAGTTATTAGTCAATATGCAACTATACCAAGTATGGAAGGACTTCTTACTATGTTTGCTGGTGGATTAATTGAACATGTTAGAAATTTAAGTATTGGACTTAATTTATATGCTGAAAAGTTAGAAAAAGGAGGAAATAACTAATGGCAAAAATTGAAAACAAAGATATTATTGAAGCTTTAAAAGAAAAAACTATTCTTGAAGTTAAAGAATTAGTTGATATGATGAAAGAAGAATTTGGAGTAGATCCTAGTGCTGTTGCTGTTGCTGCTGCACCAGCAGCTGCTAGTGAAGCAGAAGACAATGGAGCATCTGGAGTTAAAACAGTTGTATTAAAAGAAGCTGGAGCTCAAAAACTTCAAGTAATTAAAGTTATTAGAGAAGCTACTGGACTTGGACTAAAAGAAGCTAAAGATATTGCTGATGCTGGTGGAAATGTTAAAGAAGGAATTCCTGCTAGTGAAGCTGAAGAATTAAAAGCTAAATTAGAAGAAGCTGGAGCTACTGTAGAATTAGCATAATTTAAAAGTAAGCCTATCAATTAGGCTTTTTTGCGTATATAAAAGGAGAATTGAATGAGTCATTATTTTGAGAATGATAACAACTTAAAAAGCGAATTAAAAGAGTTAAGTTATAAATACGATTCTTCTTTTTTTGCGTTTTATAGTGACAATGGAGTGTTCAGTAAAAATTATATTGATTATGGTAGTAAATTATTACTTGAATCATATTTAAAAAGCGCTAAAAACAATATTAGAGTTTTAGATGTAGGATGTGGATATGGTTTTATAGGAATAGTTATTGGTGTTTTAACAAATTCATATGTAGATATGGTTGATGTAAATAAAAGAGCAGTCCATTTAACTGAAAAGAATATTAAAAGGTACAAAAGTTTAAATGCAAAAGCATTTATTAGCGATGCCTATCAAAATATAAATGGTAAGTACGATGTGATTATTACAAATCCACCTATAAGAGTTGGAAAAAGTAAAGTATTAGAAATATTAGAAAGTGCATTTGATCATTTAAATAGTAATGGAGAATTATACTTTGTAATTCGTAAAGATCAAGGGGCATTATCTATTAGTAAAAGATTAGAAAGTACACAAAAAATAGAAATTATAAATAAAGACAAAGGATATTTCGTTTTTAAATCTATAAAATTATAAAAAAGCATTGACTTACTTGAAATAAATGTGATAAAATTTTAAATTGCAGTACATTTGTTTTATTTATAAAATTTGTGTTCTTTAAAAATTTAGGATTGGGGTGAAATAGTGGCTTACAAAGTAAAAAAATTTGGTGACCATAGAGAAAGAAGAAGTTTCTCAACTAAGTATAGTACAATGGAACTTTCAAATTTATTGGAGGTTCAAAAAGATTCATTTAACTTATTTTTAAAGGAAGGAATTAGGGAAGTATTTGACGATATTTTTCCTGTTGAAAGTTTTTCAGGTTCATTATCACTAGAATTTGGTGATTATAGTTTTGGTGAGCCTAAATATACTGTTAAGGAAAGTAAAGAAAGAAAAGTTACTTATGCCGCACCTTTAAAAGTACAAGCAAGACTATTTATTAATGAAACAGGGGAAGTTAAAGAACAAGAAGTATTCTTAGGCGATATGCCTTTAATGACTGATACTGGATCATTTATTATAAATGGTGCAGAAAGAGTTATTAACTCACAACTTGTTATGGGACCATCTTGTTACTATAAAAATGAAACAGACAAGAGTGGAAGAAATATCATAACAAGTGAAGTTCGTCCAAACAAAGGAACTTGGCTAGAATATGAATTAGATGCAAGAGGTATCTTATATGTAAGAATAGATAGAACTCGTAAGGTTCCTGTTACTACATTACTTCGTGCATTAGGTTTATCATCAAATGATGAGATTTTAGAAGTGTTTGGAAAAGATGAATATTTGATTAATACTTTAGAAAAAGATTCTACTAAGAATACTGATGAAGCATTAATTGAAATATATGAAAAATTAAGACCAGGAGAACCAGCTACACTAGATTCAGCTAAAAACCAATTAATCGTAAGATTCTTTGATAAATTTAGATATGATTTAGGTAAAGTTGGTAGATATAAATTCAATAAGAAACTAAATGTATTAGATAGATTATTAAATAACAAAATAGCACAAGATATTAAAGTAGGAAAAGAAGTAATTGTTAAAAAAGGAACAGTTATTACTAAAGAAATACTAGAAAGTATTAGACCTTACTTTAATGATGGATATGCTTATAAAGAAGTAACTATTAATGAAGAATTGGATACATATAATAAAATCCAAGAAGTTTTAGTGTATGCTAATGACGGAAGCGAAAAAGTAATTAAAGTTATTGGTAATGATCAAAGTATCGATACTAAGAGATTAACAATATCTGATGTATATGCATCTTTATCATATTATATATGTTTATTATATGGTATTGGTAAATATGATGAAATAGATCACTTAGGAAATAGACGTGTAAGACAAGTAGGAGAATTAATTCAAAATCAATTTAGAATTGGTATCGCTCGTATGGAAAGACAAATTAGAGATAAAATGTCTACTCAAGAGATTGATACAGTTACTCCTAAAACATTAATTAATATTAGACCAGTAACTGCTGCTTTAAAAGAATTCTTTGGTTCTTCACAATTATCTAAGTTCATGGATCAAATTAATCCACTTTCTGAACTTGCTGATAAGAGAAGACTTAGTGCTTTAGGACCAGGAGGACTTTCAAGAGATAGAGCTGGTATGGAAGTTCGTGATGTTAACCCATCACACTATGGTAGAATTTGTCCAATTGAGACACCAGAAGGACAAAATATTGGACTTATTACATCACTTTCTAGTTATGCTAGAGTAAATGAATATGGATTTATTATGACTCCATATAGAAAAGTAGTTAATAAAAAAATTACTGATGAAGTAGTTTATATGACTGCTGATGAAGAAGAAGATTATTACATTAGTCAAGCAACAATTAATGCTGATAAAGATGGTAATATATTAGATGAAAAAGTACCAGTTAGGTTTAATAAAGATAACTTAATTGTAGATACAGAAAAAGTAAATTATATTGATGTTTCACCATCACAAATTGTTTCTGTTACTACAAGTATTATTCCATTCTTGGAACATGATGATGCTAATAGAACACTTATGGGTTCTAACATGCAACGTCAAGCTGTTCCACTAATGATTACTGAAGCTCCAATTGTAGGAACTGGAGTTGAAGCATCAATAGCAAGAGATTCAGGATGTTCTTGTGTAGCTGAATCAGATGGAGTAGTTGAATATGTTGATGCTAAGAAGATTATAGTTGCTGGCGTTGATCAAAAGAAAACATATGAACTAGTTAGTTATCAAAGAAGTAATAATGAAACATGTTATAATCAAAGACCAATTGTTAAAAAAGGTGAAAAAGTTCATAAAGGTGAAGTTATTGCTGATGGACCAAGTACTGATAAAGGTGAACTTGCATTAGGTAAAAATGTAGTTGTAGCATTCATGACTTATAATGGTTATAACTATGAAGATGCTGTAATTCTAAATGAAAGAATAGTTAAGGATGATGTGTATACTTCTATTCATATTGAAATGAAAGAAATTGAATGTCGTGATACTAAACTAGGACCAGAAGAATTCACAAGAGATATTCCAAATATTAGTGAAGATGCTCGTAAGAATTTAGATGAAAATGGTATTGTTAGAATAGGTACAGAAGTAAAAGAAAATGATATTCTAGTTGGAAAAGTTACACCAAAAGGAATGCAAGAATTATCAAGTGAAGAAAAACTATTACATGCAATATTTGGTGAAAAAACTAGAGAAGTTAGAGATACATCACTTAGAGTATCACATGGATGCTCTGGAATTGTACATGATGTACAAATCTTTACAAAGGAAAACTCAGATGAGTTACCAGCAGGTGTATCTAAAATAGTTAGAGTATATATTATAAAGAAAAGAAAGATTCAAATTGGAGACAAAATGTCAGGTCGTCATGGTAATAAAGGTGTTTGTTCATTAATATTACCTGAAGAAGATATGCCATATTTACCAGATGGTACTCCAGTAGATGTAATATTAAATCCATTAGGTGTTCCTTCTCGTATGAATATAGGACAAATTCTTGAATTACATTTAGGAATGGCTGGTAAAAAATTAGGTGTTCATTATGCAACACCAATCTTCAATAGTGCAACTGAAGAAGACTTAAAACAAGAAATAAAAGAAGCTGGTATGGATGAAGATTATAAAACTTGGGTTTATGATGGACGTACTGGTGAAAGATTTGATAAACGTGTAAGTGTTGGAGTTATGTACATGATTAGACTTATCCACATGGTTGATGATAAGATTCATGCTCGTGCTACAGGACCTTATAGTTTAGTTACTCAGCAACCACTTGGTGGAAAAGCTCAATTTGGTGGTCAAAGATTTGGAGAAATGGAAGTTTGGGCATTATATGCATATGGTGCTGCACATATCTTACAAGAAGTAATCACTGTTAAATCAGATGATGTAGTTGGAAGAGTTAGAGTATATGAAGCACTTGTTAAAGGTAAACCAGTTCCAGCTCCAGGAGTTCCAGAATCATTTAGAGTATTAATTAAAGAATTCCAAGCTTTAGGACTTGATGTTCAAATGATTAATAGAGATGGAAGCTTAAAAGATATTAAGTCTTTAGAAGATGAAGAAGATAAAGATGATACACCAGTATCAATCGAAGAATTAACTAAGAAGGAAGAACCAGAGGTTGATGAATCAGAGTATGAAGATGTTCAACCAGAAGATGGAGATTATGAAGATTTCGATGATGGTTTTGATGATGAAGAACCAAGTGATGAAGACTTGGAATACACTGAAGAATATGGTCTAGATGATAATTATTCTGATGAATATGAGAGGGGTGAAGAATAATGGACGAAGTTAATGATTTTGAAGGAATTCGTATAGGAATAGCATCTCCTGATAAAATTCGTGAATGGTCTTATGGAGAAGTTAAGAAACCTGAAACAATTAACTATAGAACTCTAAGCCCTGAGAGGGATGGACTTTTCTGTGAAAAGATTTTCGGACCAACTAAAGATTTTGAATGTGCTTGTAAGAAGTACAAAAGATTAAGATATAAAAATGTAATTTGTGATAGATGTGGTGTAGAAGTTACACGTGCTAAAGTAAGACGTGAAAGAATGGGACATATTGAACTTGCTTGTCCAGTAAGCCACATTTGGTATGCTAAAGGTGTACCTCCAAAAATGGGCCTTGTACTAGATATTTCTCCTCGTGAACTTGAAGAAGTACTATACTTTGTAAGTTATATAGTACTTGATCCAGGAATTGCACCACTTGTTAAAAAACAAACTTTATCTGACAAAGAATACAGAGCATATTATGAAAAATATGGTGATGAATTCAGAGTTGGAATGGGTGCTGAAGCTATAAAAGAATTACTTAGTGAAGTAGATCTAGAAAAAGAAGTAAATGCTCTTAAGAAAGAAGTTGAAAAATCTCAAGGTCAAAAGAAAATGAGATTAATTAAAAGACTTGATTGCTTAAATGCATTTTTGGAAAGCGGTAATAGACCTGAATGGATGATTTTGGATGTTCTTCCAGTTATTCCACCAGATTTAAGACCAATGATTCAACTTCCAGGTGGAAGATTTGCAACAAGTGATTTAAATGATTTATATAGAAGAATTATTAATAGAAATAATCGTCTTAAAAAATTATTAGAATTAGAAGCACCAACAATCATTGTTCAAAATGAAAAACGTATGCTTCAAGAAGCAGTAGATGCTCTAATTGATAATGGAAGACGTGGAAGAAGTGTTTCAGGAGTTGGTAATAGACCACTTAAATCATTATCTTCTATGTTAAAAGGTAAACAAGGTAGATTTAGACAAAACCTACTTGGTAAAAGAGTTGATTACTCAGGACGTAGTGTTATTGCTGTAGGGCCAAGCCTAAAGATGTATCAATGTGGTGTACCAAAAGAAATGGCTTTAGAGTTATTTAAACCATATGTAATGCAACAATTAGTTGAAAGAGGTATAGCACACAATGTTAAAGCTGCTAAAAAGATTATAGATGTACAAGATGAAAGAGTATGGGATGTAGTAGAAGATGTTATTCGTGAACATCCAGTTATGTTAAACCGTGCTCCAACACTACATAGACTTTCAATTCAAGCTTTTGAACCAGTACTAGTTAGTGGAAAAGCTCTTAGATTACACCCACTTGTTTGTGGTGGATTTAATGCAGACTTTGATGGAGACCAAATGGCTATCCATATTCCAATTAGTGAAGAGGCTCAAGCTGAAGCAAGACTTTTAATGTTAGGTGCTAATAATATCTTAGATCCAAAAGATGGAAAACCAATTGTTACACCATCTCAAGATATGGTTTTAGGAAATTATTATTTAACACTAGAGCTTGCAGGTGAACCTAATGAAGGTAAAGCATATAAAGATGCAAATGAGATATTAATGGCATATGAAAGAAGAGATATTACTCTTCATACAAGAGTATGTGTACCTGCTAAAGCTTTCAGACATAAGATATGGACTGATGAACAAAGAGAAAAATATTTAGTTACAACAGCAGGAAAAATTATATTTAATGAAATATTACCTGATACTTATCCATTCATTTGTGAAGGAAGTAAAGAAAATATTGAATTAATGACTCCAGATAAATTCTTTATTGAAAAAGGAAAGAATTTACCAGAAGAAGTTGCAAAAATGCCTTTAATTCCTGCATTAGTTAAAAAAGATTTAGGAAAAATAATTACTCAAATATTTAAAAGATATAAGACTACTGAAACTTCAATATTCTTAGATGCACTAAAAGATCAAGGATTTAAGTATAGTACTAAATCTGGTATTACAATTTCTCTTTCTGATATTCCAATCAATCATGAAAAAGAAGAAATTATTAAAGAAACAAATGAAGCAGTTGAAAAGATTAATAAACAATATAAACGTGGTCTTATAACTGATGAAGAAAGACATAATAAAGTTATTAAATTATGGACAGATGCTACTAATAATGTTCAAGGAAAATTAGGAGATATCTTAAAAGAGGATGTTGAAAATCCACTTTCAATGATTATCAATTCTGGAGCCAGAGGTTCTGCTAACCAATTAGGACAATTAGCTGGTATGCGTGGTATCATGGCTAAACCAGATGGTGGTCAAGTAGAAATTCCAATTCTTGCTTCATTCCGTGAAGGATTAGACGTTCAAGAATTCTTCTTATCAACACATGGTTCTAGAAAAGGAACAGCTGATACTGCCTTAAAGACAGCAGATGCTGGATACTTAACAAGACGTTTAGTTGATGTTGTTCAAGATATAATTGTAAAAGAAGAAGATTGTGGAACTATCCAAGGATTAGAAGTAGAAGCATTTACTGATGAAAATAGTGGTGCTGTTATTGAATCATTCAGAGATAGAATTTTAGGTAGATACTCAAATCAAAAAGTATTACATCCAGAAACTAAAGAAGTTTTAGTTGATAAGGGTGCATTAATTACTGAAAAAATTGCTGATAAAATTGTTGGTGCTGGAATTACAAAAATGGAAATTAGAAGCATTCTAACATGTAGATGTGCAAATGGAATTTGTCAAAAATGTTATGGACTTAACTTAGCAACAGGAAATGTTGTTGAAGTAGGTGAAGCTACTGGTATTATGGCTGCTCAATCAATTGGTGAACCTGGTACTCAGTTAACAATGCGTACATTCCATACAGGTGGTGTTGCATCAGCTGCTGATATTACTCAAGGTCTTCCAAGAGTAGAAGAGCTATTTGAAGCAAGAATTCCAAAAGCTAAAGCTACTATTGCTGAAATTGGTGGAAAAATTACTAAAATTTCTGATGATAAAAATGGTAGATTTAAAATATATATTACAAATAATGTTGAGACTCGTGAACATATCACTCAATATAATGCTAAATTAAAAGTTGAAAAGGGTGATATCATTGATGCTGGTACTGCTTTAACTGAAGGAAGCATCAGTCCAAAAGAATTACTTGCAGTAACAGATCCAACAACAGTTCAAGAATATATATTAAAAGAAGTTCAAAAAGTATATAAATCTCAAGGTGTTGATGTTTCAGATAAACATATTGAAACTGTTATTAAGAGAATGATTACTAAGGTTAAAGTAGTTAATCCAGGAGATACAAATCTTATTGAAGGATTAAGTGTTCCTCTAAGAGAATTTGCTGATATTAATAAGCCAGTAATCTTAAATGGTGGAGTACCTGCAACTGGAAAACCAGTTATGCTTGGTATTACTAAAGCATCACTTGAAACAGATTCATTCTTATCTGCTGCTTCATTCCAAGAAACAACAAGAATATTAACAGATGCTGCTACTCGTGGTAAAGTAGATATGCTAAATGGTTTAAAAGAAAATGTTATTCTTGGTAAATTAATCCCAGCAGGTACTGGAGCAAAACAATATAACAATATTGAAGTTATGCTTAAAAATGAACTACTTGATGATGATGCTTCAGAAGTACTAGAAGAAAAATTCTTAACTGATGATAAGAATGAAGAAGTAGTTGCTTCTCAAGCTGAATAAAACGTAAAAGAAAATGAGAAATCATTTTCTTTTTTGTTTACAAAAAATATAAAAGATGCTATTATGTGTATAGAGGGAACAATTAGCCTTAGTATTTAGGTAATCCTCTAAGTGTTTTCCTAACTGTTAGTTAGGTTTTTTCTTACAGAAGAACTATAAGAAGAGTGACTAATAAGAAATGTATGATTATTATCAAAGATAAAATCAAAAAATCTTTCTTAGACATATCTCACCTCCTTATTAAAAAAATAAAAAGAGGAAAACCTAACAGCTAATTGTTCTTAAAGATAATAAAATATTTATATTATTTAATCAAATCATTAAATAATAGTTTTAAATAGAATAGTTTGATTAAAAACTATTTTTATTTTAAAATAAAATCAATTATTTATTAAATAGTAGGAAAGATTTTTATAATTTGATATAATTAAATAGGTGATATTATGTTTGAAAACTTAAGTGAAAGATTACAACGTGCTGTTAGTAATATTAAATCTAGAGGTGTAATAAATGAAGATAACATTAGTGATATAGTTCGTGAAATTAGATTATGTCTTTTAGAAGCAGATGTAAATGTAAAAATAGTAAAAGAGTTTATAGATAAAGTAAAAGAAAAAGCACTTGGAGAAGAGGTTAGAAAATCAATTAAACCAGGTGATATGTTTGTAAAAATACTAAAAGATGAACTTGTAGAACTCTTAGGTGGAGATTCTTCTCCTTTAGAAGTAAGTAAAAATCCAACAATTGTTATGATAGTTGGTCTTCAAGGTGGTGGAAAAACTACTACTATTGGAAAAATAGGTAATATGGTAAGAAAAAAGCATCATAAAAAACCTATGTTTATCGCATGTGATGTTTATAGACCTGCTGCTATTGATCAATTAAAAAGCATTGGAAAACAACTTAATATTGAAGTATATGATGAAGGAAAAAATAATCCAGTTGAAATTGCTAAAAATGGAATAGAATATGCTAAAAGTAAAGGATATGATTATATTTTAATAGATACTGCCGGTCGTCTTCAAATAGATGAAGTATTAATGAATGAACTTGTTAATATTGAAAGTGCAGTTAAACCTCATGAAGAATTATTAGTGATTGATGCTATGATGGGACAAGATGCTATTAATGTTATTACTGGTTTTAATGATAAATTAAATCTTACTGGATGTGTTCTTACAAAAATGGATGGAGATACTAAGGGTGGAGTTGCACTATCTTTAAGACATTTGACAAACATTCCAATAAAATTAATTGGAGACTCTGAAAAATTAGATGGAATAAGTGAATTTTATCCAGATAGAATAGCAAATAGAATACTTGGAATGGGAGATTTACTTTCAATTATTGAAAAAACAGAAGCAGAACTTGATCAAGATGAAATGATGAGTGTTACTAAGAAAATGCAAAGAGGTAAATTTGATCTTGAAGACTTCTTAAAATCAATGAAACAAATAAGAAAATTGGGTCCACTTGAAAACTTATTAAAATTAGTTCCAGGTGCATCTAAAATGGGACTTAATAACGTAAATATTGATCCTAAAATGATGGGACGAATAGAAGCAATTGTTCTATCTATGACACCGGAAGAAAGACGAAATCCTGATATTATAAAAGCTAGTCGCAAACAAAGAATAGCATCTGGTTGTGGTCAAAGAGTAGAAGATGTTAATAGATTACTTAAGCAATTTGAAGAAATGAAAAAAATGATGAAACAAATGAAGAACATGAAATTTTAAAAGTAGAGAAATCTACTTTTTTTGTTGTGTTTACCTAAACACTCTTTTATTAAACACATAAATTAATAATAGAAAAGGAGTGAAATAAATGGTAAATACTGAAGGTATGTATCAAAATTATAATGTTGAAGGTAGTGCTGAAATAAAGGTTACACCTGATAAAGCAGTAATGGATACAAATTCATGTGCTCCACAAATGTGTATGCCAGTATATGAATGCCCTGAAGAAAGATGTATACATAAACAAATAATTCATGATGTAAATCATATTAAACCAATTAACACTAGAATTATAAATCACCATATTTATAGACACACTTATACACCATGTTATACTTGTACAGAAGAAAATGAATTTTGTAATGTAAATGCTTGTGGACCTATGTTTATGTAAGATAAACCCTAAATAATAGGGTTTTATTTTTTTTAAATAATTATTGTGTTATAATTAATAAAAGTTGAGGGATTATTATGATATTAAAAGCAGGAACAATACTAATTAATAAAAATAAAATAGGTTTAATATATAGAAATAATTATAAAGATTATTCTTTTCCTAAAGGTCATTTAGAAAGTGGTGAATCTTTAAAAGAATGTGCTATTCGTGAAACAAATGAAGAAACTAAACGAGAAGTAAAATTATTAATTGATGAAGAAATATATATTGAAGATTATTTAGACTCTAAAGGAAATAAATGTAGATGCCATTATTATTTAGGGATGGATGCTGGTAAAAGTAATAATGATTCTCTTGACACCCACGATTTGGTTTGGGTAGATTTTGATAAAGTAGAGGAAACTTTAACTTATGCATCATTAAAAAGATTGTGGAATAATATTAAAGAAAAGGTTAGTGTATATATAGTAAATGAAAAAGAAAATAATTAAATGGATTTTAGTAGTTATTTGGATGGGAGTAATATTCTATTTTTCTAATTTTAATAGTGTAAAATCTACAAATCAAAGTAGAAGTATTGTTAGTAAAACAAATATAGTTGAAATATATGAAGAGAAAAATAGTGTAACTAATGATACAGCATTGGAGAATGTTGATAGATTATTTAGAAAAGTTGCACACGTAATAGAGTTTTTTATTCTTGCTATTTTAGTATGCAATTTAGCAAGTGAATATAATAGTTCATTATCTAAAACAATATTTATATCATTTGTTGTTTGTTTTATATATTCAATAAGTGATGAAGTACATCAGTTATTAATTCCTGGAAGAAGTGGAGAAATACGAGACATTATTAAAGATAATATTGGAGTTTCATTAGGATTATTATTATTTTATATATTTAAAAGGAGAAAAATATGATAAATGTTGTATTATTTGAACCGGAAATACCTGTAAATACTGGTAATATTATGAGAACTTGTGTTGCTACAAATTCACATTTGCATTTAATAAAGCCGCTTGGTTTTAGTTTAGAAGATAAATATGTTAAAAGAAGTGGTGTAAATTATATTGATAAGTGTAATTATACAGTTTATGAAAACATTGACGAGTTTTTTGAAAAAAATAAAGGAGAATACTATTTTTTAACAAGATATGGACATAAACCACATACTAGTTTTGATTATAGTGATCCAAATAAAAATTACTATTTCTTTTTTGGAAAAGAAAGTACTGGTATTCCACCTAAAATATTAAAACCATATATTGACAGATGTATGAGAATGCCTATGACAGATAATGTTAGAGCTCTTAATGTATCAAATACTGTTGCTATTATGGTATATGAAGCATTAAGACAACAAAATTATAAAGATTTACTATTTGATGAACCACATAAAAGTAAGAACTTTATAGAAGAAAGTTAATAGTTATTATTAACTTTTTTATTTTGAATATTATTTGTCAAAGTTGTGTATAGTAATATTGTAAAGAAAAAATTTATAGTGTATATTTATAATAGAGATAGGGAGATGGTAAGAGTGATATATCCTTCAATAGATAAACTACTTAATATAGTTGATTCAAAATATAAATTAGTTCATATTGTAGCTGATAGAGCTAAGGTTATGGAAGAACATAAACATTTTCAAATGAATGAAGATGAGTATGTTTCTAAAAAAGCTATTGGAAGAGCATTAGAAGAAGTTGAAAAAGGGCTAATAACTATAAAAAATAAAGATTAGTAAATATTTTTAAAATACTGGGATGACTAGTATTTTTTTTAATTTTGTGCTATAATCATTAAAGCATTTGAACTTTTAT